>NZ_JAJBZT010000003.1:300000-420325 GCF_020564625.1 Leeia speluncae | reverse complement strand
ACATTCTGCTTTATACCTTGATGATCCTTTGAGCTAGCGACTTCTTAGCGTATTCACTAACCGAAAGTCCATATTTTGCGTTGGATTTGCTTGTTATTTAAGCAAATAAACTAACTGCGCCATCGAATCGTTGTGCATAATATTTTGCCGCTAATTGATCTACTCTTACATTGCCGCCTGAACTAGGGGCGTGAACAAACTGTTGGTTGCCAATATAAATGCCCATGTGGCTATGTGCGTTTCCATTGGTATTGAAGAAGACAAGATCGCCTTGTTCTAGGGATTGAATCGACAACATTCGGCCAAGTTTGAATTGTGCTGCGGCATTGTGCGGCAAACTGATGTTTGTGGCTTGCTGGAAAATAAATCTTGTTAGGCCACTACAATCAAACCCATTATCTGAGGCCCCCCCATATTTATAAGGTGTGCCTACTAAACCTAGTGCAGACAATACAATGTCTTGTCTGTATTTGTTGTCTATTTGTAGTTGGCTTTTGCTTTGGGATTGTTTTATCGGTGGTTTCGATGTGCTACATCCTGCAAGTAATGCTAGGCTAAATGCTGTCGAAGTGATCAAAAAATGACGACGTGTTGAGTTCATGGCATACCCTCTATCCCTTGTTGTGAAATTAGCAGTCTTCTTTCTAAACGTAAAGTGCTCGCGGATTTTTTTGGGCGCTGACATGTTAAAATAATCAAATATATTTAATAGATAAAGCTGTTTCCTATGAAAAATTCTATCGTCAACCGCCGTGATGAAATTGTTTCCCTTCTGAAAAAGAATATATTGATTCTTGATGGCGGGATGGGAACGATGATTCAACGCCATAGTCTCGATGAAGCTGCATATCGAGGCGAACGTTTTGCGGATTGGCAATGTGATCTCAAAGGAAATAATGACTTATTAGTGCTGACGCAACCGAAGATAATTTCGGATATTCATCAGGCCTATCTGGATGCTGGCGCTGATATTGTCGAAACCAACTCGTTTAATGCGACATCGATTGCGATGGCGGATTATGAGATGGAGTCTTTGGTATGGGAGCTTAACTTTGCTTCCGCGAAGTTAGTGAAAGATCTCTGCGTTGCTGAGACGGCTAAAAACCCTGCAAAACCACGGTTTTGTGCTGGTGTCTTAGGCCCAACAAACCGCACCTGTTCTATTAGCCCGGATGTAAATGATCCTGGCTTTAGGAATGTAACGTTTGATCTATTGGTAGAGTCTTACACTGAGGCCATTGATGGGTTATTGCAAGGTGGGGCAGATCTACTTCTTGTTGAAACCATCTTCGATACCTTAAATGCTAAGGCAGCGGTATTTGCGATTAGGCAGTATTTTAAAGAGCATGCGGTTTCAGTTCCTGTGATGATTTCTGGGACGATTACAGACCAGTCTGGTCGTACGTTGACAGGTCAAACCACAGAAGCATTCTATAACTCTCTCTCTCATTCTGATGCGATCAGTTTTGGTCTGAACTGTGCTTTAGGCCCTGATTTGTTGCGCCCCTATGTTGAAGAAATGTCGAGAATTTCTTCGACATTTGTGTCTGTACATGCAAATGCAGGTTTACCTAATGCATTCGGTGGCTATGACCTTGGCCCTGAAGACATGGCGATACAAGTTAAGGAATGGGCGGCCAGTGGTCTAACCAACATTATTGGTGGCTGCTGTGGCACAACGCCTGAGCATATCGCGGCTATTTATGCAGCGGTCAAAGATCTTCCTCCTCGCCCATTGCCTGAAATTGAAGCGAAATGTCGCTTGTCAGGTTTAGAGCCATTCAATATTGGTGATACTGATTTGTTTGTGAACGTTGGTGAGCGGACAAACGTTACAGGTTCAAAAGCATTTGCTCGTTTGATTTTGGCGGGGGACTATCCTGCTGCGTTGGAGGTTGCTCGCCAACAAGTTGAGAATGGTGCGCAGATTATTGATATCAACATGGACGAAGGCATGCTAGATGCTAAGCATGCCATGGTGACCTTTCTGAATTTGATTGCTGCAGAACCAGACATCAGCCGTGTTCCTATCATGATTGACTCGTCTAAATGGGAAGTAATTGAGGCGGGGTTAAAGTGTGTTCAGGGTAAATGCATTGTCAACTCTATCTCTCTGAAAGAGGGTGAAGAGCAATTTAGGCATCATGCCGAATTGTTGCGAAGCTATGGCGCAGCAGTGATTGTTATGGCATTTGACGAGACAGGTCAGGCAGATACATATAAGCGCAAAGTTGAAATTTGTGAGCGCAGTTACCGTATGTTGGTGGATGAGATTGGTTATCCGCCTGAAGATATTATTTTTGATCCGAATATCTTTGCTGTTGCTACTGGTATTGAAGAACATGCCCGGTATGGTTTGGATTTTATTGAGGCAACGGGTTGGATTAAGCAAAATCTTCCGCACGCAAAGATCTCTGGAGGCGTGTCAAACGTATCTTTTAGTTTCCGTGGCAATAATAAAGTACGCGAAGCGATTCATGCCGTTTTCCTCTATCACGCGATTGCGCGTGGGATGACAATGGGGATTGTGAACGCTGGTGCATTGGAAGTGTACGAAGAAGTCGATGCTGCTTTGCGTGAGCGTATTGAAGATGTGGTGTTAATGCGTACACCGAAAGATGGCGGTGATGCGACTGAACTATTGATTTCGCTAGCGGAAACCTTCCGTGGTGATGCAAACCAAAAATCAGCTGAAGATTTAAGCTGGAGAAATGGCACATTGCAAGAGCGTATTACGCATGCACTAGTCAAAGGTATTACGACGTTTATTGTAGAAGATACTGAGGAAGCTAGGTCAACCAGTGAGCGACCGATTCATGTGATTGAAGGCCCGTTAATGAACGGCATGAACGTGGTTGGTGATTTATTTGGCGCGGGTAAAATGTTCTTGCCGCAGGTGGTGAAGTCTGCCCGCGTGATGAAAGCCGCCGTTGCCTACCTAGAACCTTATATTGATGAAGAAAAGATCCGTATGGGGCTGGCGGATGCGCCTGCTAAAGGTAAGATCATCATGGCGACCGTGAAAGGTGACGTGCATGATATTGGTAAAAACATTGTTGGCGTCGTCTTACGTTGTAATAACTACCAAGTGACCGACTTGGGTGTGATGGTTCCTGCTCAGAAAATTCTGGATGCAGCGAAAGAAATTAATGCCGATATTATTGGCTTGTCTGGACTGATTACTCCCTCGCTAGAAGAAATGGCGCATATGGGGAAAGAAATGGAGCGTCAAGGCTTCACTATTCCTCTTCTTATCGGCGGTGCGACGACATCGAAAGTCCACACAGCGGTGAAAATTGAGCCAAATTACCCAAGTGGCCATGTGATCTATGTACCAGATGCCAGTCGTGCGGTAGGTGTTTGCTCTAACTTATTATCTGATGAGTTGAAGCCCGATTTTGTCGCCAAAGTGAGAGCTGAGTACGAGAATATTCGCTTTATTCATGCAAACAAAGATAAAACTAAGTTTGTGCCCATTGCAGATGCACGAGCAAATGGTTTTGCACCGGCAATGAATTATGACTGGTCAGCTTACACACCGCCAAAACCTAATCAGCTAGGTGTGATGAAGTTTGAAAATGTACCTTTAGAGGCGTTGGTTCCGTTTATCGACTGGAGTCCGTTCTTTAATGCGTGGGAATTATTTGGTAAATATCCTCGTATTTTAGAGGATGACGTGGTGGGAGAGTCTGCTCGTTCGCTGTTTGCCGATGCGCAAGTCATGCTGGAAAAAATGGTTGCCGAAAAATGGGTACAAGCGAATGGTGTGATTGGATTGTTCCCTGCTAATTCGGTGAATGGTGAGGATATTGAGATTTACTCTCCTGAAACAGGCGAATGCTTAATGACTTGGCATAACCTACGTCAGCAGAATGTAAAAGGTGCAGGGAAGCCGAACTGGTGTTTGGCTGACTTTATTGCGCCAAAAGAGTCTGGTATCAAGGATTACATTGGTGCATTTGCGGTGACCGGTGGCATTGGCATTGACCCGCATGTCGATCGCTTTGAGCAAAATAATGATGACTATAGCGCCATTATGGTGAAGGCCTTAGCTGATCGTTTTGCGGAGGCTTTTGCCGAGTACATGCATGCCAAAGTTCGCCGTGAAATTTGGGGTTATGCAAAAGATGAAGCGCTGGATAATGATGCCCTGATTGATGAAAAGTATGTGGGCATTCGTCCGGCGCCTGGTTACCCCGCATGCCCAGACCACACGCCTAAAACAGGATTGTTTAATTTGCTGGATGCACCTTCCATTGGTATGACGCTAACAGAAGGGTATGCGATGCTTCCAACCGCTGCCGTCTCGGGATTTTACTTTAGCCATCCTGAAAGCCGTTATTTTGCGGTTGGCAAGATCGATAAAGATCAGGTGGAGGAATATACAAAACGTAGAGGCGTGCTGCAGTCGCAAGCTGAGCGCGATTTAGCGCCTACCCTTGGATATAACCCTGATTAATATGCTATTGGAACAACAGGTGACGGTTGCCATTATTGGAGGTGGCCCAGCAGGGTTAATGGCCGCAGAAGTGCTGTCTCGCCAAGGTGTGCAAGTCGATTTATATGATGCGATGCCTTCTGTTGGGCGTAAGTTCTTGCTCGCTGGCGTGGGCGGGATGAATATTACTCATTCTGAGCCAAAGGCAGACTTTATTACGCGGTATCCTGAAGGGGCTGTGCTCGTCAATGATTGGCTAGCCGAGTGGGATGCGGATGCGCTTCGAGCCTGGGCGGATGAATTAGGCGCCTCGACGTTTGTTGGCTCTTCTGGGCGTGTATTCCCGAAAGAGATGAAGGCCGCTCCTTTGTTGCGCGCATGGTTGCATAGACTTCGAGAGCAAGGTGTTCGCATTCATGTACGGCATCGGTGGCTAGGTTGGGATGATGGGGCGCTATTGTTTTCTTCTCCGAATGGGCATCTAAAAATTAACGCAAAAGCCACTTTGCTAGCTCTCGGTGGCGGGAGCTGGGCGAAACTCGGCTCGGATGGTGCTTGGGTTAAACATTTAGCAGACCAACAAGTTGACATCACCCCACTCGTCGCTAGTAATGTAGGTTTTCAATGTCAGTGGTCGGACTACTTTAAAGAGAAATATCAGGGCAAGGCGCTAAAGAATATTGCTGCGAAAGTAATTGTGCCTCATCAAGATACGCTCGTTGCCAAAAAAGGGGAGGCAATGCTTACCCAATTTGGTATTGAAGGTGGCCTCATTTATGCATTAGGACACGCACTCAGGACGGCCTATTTGCAAACAGGGGTGGCGCGATTGTCGCTTGATTTGTTGCCAGACTTTTCTATCGAGAAAATTCACTCTCTTCTCGGTGCTGGACGTGGTGCGAAGTCCCTCTCTTCATTTTTTGCTTCTAAATTGAAGTTAGATGCCGTGAGGTTTGGATTGCTACGAGAGAAACTGTTGCCGCACCAATTGGATGATCTCTCTTTAGTTGCCTCAACCTTAAAAAACTATGAGATAGCACTCACTGGTATGCAACCCATGGATGAGGCAATTAGTACCGCTGGTGGAGTGAGTGAACAATCACTTTCTCATCGGTTAATGCTAAAACAGTTACCCGGCGTATTTTGTGCCGGGGAAATGCTGGACTGGGATGCGCCAACTGGTGGGTATTTGCTGACGGCTACCTTAGCTTCCGGTCGGTACGCTGCGCACGGTATCTTAGAGTGGCTACAAGCGAATCAATAGTGAGGCGGAATCTCATCGACTGGATTTAATGGACGATGGGGTTCTTGTTGTCGCAATTGATCGGCAACAAGTAGTAGTTGCCTACTTAGTAAATCAATTTGCATCTGTTGCTTGGCAACGATGGTGTTCAGTGTGTCTAATAAGTCATCTTGATGTGAAAATTTAATTTCCAGATTTTCAATTCTGGTCTGAAGATCCTGTTCCATAGACGATGTTCTCTAGGTTATTTGCACGATAACGGCAAAGAAAGAATGCTAATAAATGAATGTGACACTTTACCACTATTCCGCTTGTTCGAAATCTCGTGCGGTGGCTGAATTGTTGGACGCGGCTCAATTATCTGTTGATGTACGTTTGTATGTCGAAAACCCACTGACTCAAGCTGAGTTGAGTGTATTGATGAATCAACTAGGCATTCTGCATCCTAAAGAAATGATGCGAACGAAAGATGCACTATTTGCTGAGCTTGGGCTCGATCAAGAAGGTCTGTCTCAGGCTGAGTATTTGGATGCGATGACGAAACATCCTATCTTGATGGAGCGCCCAATTGTTGTGATTGGTGACACGGCTAAAATTGGCCGTCCGCCAGAGTCAATCCAAGCATGGATAAGTGCACTAGCGTCATGAAACCTTTAAGTTTAAGTAAAATCCTTCAATCACAAGGCTTGGGTAGTCGTAAACAATGCGAACAGATGATTCGTCATTCACTCGTTTGTGTAAATGGGGCGTTGGTGACGAATCCGAACCAGACATTTATGGTGGATGGTCTGAGTTGGACGATAGAAGATGAGCTGTTCACGTACCACGAAAAGCTCTACGTGTTGCTTCATAAGCCGGCTGGCTATGAGTGTTCCCACCAGCCGATTCATCATCCCTCTGTTTACAGCTTACTGCCCGCGCATTTTATCGCCCGAGGGGTTCAATGCGTTGGCCGTTTAGATCAGGATACCACAGGCGTTTTATTACTAACGGATGATGGGGTGTTAAATCACGCACTGACCCATCCTAAAAAGCATGTGACGAAAACGTATATCGTGACTGTGAAACATCCGCTTACAGAGGACAACGTCCAATCGTTATTGGCGGGGGTGCTATTACATGATGAAAATGAGCCAATCGCAGCGATTGAGGCAGAAATTATCTCTCCGTTGGAATTACGATTAGTGATTGCAGAGGGAAAGTATCATCAAGTGAAAAGAATGGTGGCGGCCGTGGGGAATCGAGTAGAGGCCTTGCATCGTGCTTCATTTGGGCAGGTTACTTTATCGGATTTGGCCCCAAGTGGTTGGACATTGATCGACAAGCAGCAACTCGCGTAGTGCTCATTGCTGCTTGCTAGTTCGTTTGCTTTAGAACTGAGAGCAAGAGCGTAGTGTGCCTGCTCCACTGGCAACGGTTTCTACGCATACCTCTCGCGTATTTTGTAAACTGCCGTTAGATAGACCGCTTTGGCTAATTGGCGTTTGTGTTGGTGTACTTACCGATGCTGCCAAATTGGTCAACTTCGCCGGTTTGCTTGGCGAGGGGACATAAATTTGTTTGCCTTGTTCCACTAATGTTCCGCCAACCTCGTTGGTGACGAATACCGCGCCTTTGTGTACTTGGACGGTTAATCCATTGTCTTCTGTTGCGGTATATTCAGTGCCTCTAATCCCGATGGTTGCTGTCGGGGTACTTACTTTGTAGGCGTCTTTGTTTGCGCCTTTGCCGATTAAGCCAGAGACGGTGCGAAACGTGCCTTTAAAGAGGCTAAAAAAGCCAGTTTCATTACCGTCGTTTTTACCATTGAATAAATAACGTTCTACATAAAAGCGCGTATTCGGCGATAAAGAAACGATTGATCCATCGGTAAAGCGAATCTGCAATTTACCATTACTTTTTGTTTCGATCGTGTCTTGCGCGTTAATTTCCGCTCCTTGTTGGACACTGCGCACTTGCTGATTGCTGGTGATGTTGACCGTACCAACAACAAATAGCACTTTACCTGCTGCCGCCATTACTGCTTGGCAAAGAAATAAAGTAATGAGTGTGACCATTACTTTGAATGTGTAATTAGAACGCCATTGCTTAGCCATAATTTGCTGCCTTATTCAAAGTCATATTTAACGGTCAGATCGAAACGTGTTTGTTTATATTGGCTAATTGCCTGATTGCTTCGATTCTTTGTCCAGCTTAACTGCGGGGTAATCGTTAGGTGCGGAGCTAGCAAGTAATTCATTCCTAAACGGATATCCCACTGCCCATCTTTTCTGGTGGATAAATACTGAGGATGCGTGGCTAGGTATTTTCTCCACTCGTATGCCAGCGTTAGGTAAGCTGCGGTTTTCTCATTGAGTTGCCACAACCCCCCGAGTTGATAACCCAAGAAATGGTTGCTTGTGTAATTGTTAGCAGATTGTTTTGATTTCTGAGATCCGAAGTAAAAGCCTGTTTGTAGCATGGGCTTAAATGGCAAATCCTCAAAGGATTCAACATATCGGCTGCCCAGCGTCCAGCGTTTACTGTCGTTATCTGATTGCAGTTGGTTGTAAGTGTTGAGCTTACCGTAAATGGTTATTTCACTATTGGGACTTAGCAGATGTCCCCAGTCTATGCTGGCTTGTGTGTCGCTGAGATAGGCGTTGTTATCTAAATAGTTTTTTGTATAAGCCAAACCAAAGCGAACCCGGTCATTTTGCTGTTGGTAAGTTGCACCTAAATTGGCTGAAAACTGATCATTATCTAGATTGGTGAATCGGTGATTGTGTTTGGTTAATGCACCAATACCCATATCTGCAATCCAGTTTCCACTTAAAGTGGTGTAATAGGAAAGCGTCGCGCCGGCCATCGTGTATCTATCTGCTTTGGCTTGTTGGTAGTCAGCGAGCGTGACAGGGGTGGTCGGTTCAATTGGGAAATAGAGAGGGGATTCAGCAGGCCCTGCGGGAAGGTTGTTACTTCGCCCTAGTGTGAAATACACACTGCCTTTTAACTTGCTTGTTTCTGCGGATTGGGCGGTTCTGTATTTGGCCAGAATGCTTAAGACTTCTGCCGGTGGATTTTTCGCCTCGACTTGCTGGAAAGCGGCTTCTGCTGCAGGGTAGTCCCCCATGGCATGGTAGGCACGACCAAGCTCTAAATAGGCTGATGCATTATTCGGATCTGCCGCTACTTCCCGCTCTAATGCAAAACTTGCTTCCGAGTAGTGACCGCTTTCTAAAGCGGCTACTCCAAGTGCATGATCAAATGATGGCGTACCCGCAAACTGAGATTCTGCGTTGATTAAGCGGTTGTAACTCGTTTCTGCATCTTTACCGGTTATCTCTGCCAGTAGCGTGTCAAGCTCATTGGCTAATGCAGGGGCAGAGAGTAAAAGTAAGGAAATGAGTAAACTTGAATAGCGCGAATGCTGGGCTTTTCTCATTTTGAAGCCTTGTATAGATGTAAATTTATGTAAGCTTCATCTTAGGGGACAAATGCTTTTGCGTCTATTTCCTGTGATGAGTCAAAGACCGTTGTGTTGCTTATCGGTATAATGCTTACCATTCTTACCAATGCAGAGTGTTGCAATGACTACAAACCTTAAAAATGATCGCTTTCTGCGTGCCTTATTACGCCAGCCAGTGGATAAGACGCCTGTGTGGTTGATGCGCCAGGCCGGTAGGTATTTGCCAGAATATTGTGCAACACGAAAAACAGCGGGTTCTTTCTTGCAACTGTGCAAGAACCCTGCATTAGCAACCGAAGTGACGCTTCAACCTCTAGAGCGCTTTCCATTAGATGCGGCCATTCTGTTCTCTGATATTTTGACTGTGCCAGACGCAATGGGCTTGGGTTTGTATTTTGCGGAAGGGGAAGGTCCAAAGTTTGAACGCCCGCTTCGCCATGAAAAAGATATTCTCAATTTAGCTGCGCCTGATCCTGAAGGCGAGCTGAAATATGTCATGGATGCCGTGCGTGAAATTCGTCGTGCACTAGATGGCCGAGTACCGTTGATTGGTTTTACCGGCAGTCCATTTACCTTGGCTTGCTATATGGTAGAAGGTGAAGGTAGCGGAGATGGCTTCCCTACGACTAAAACCATGCTTTATAACCGCCCAGATTTGTTGCACCATATTTTAAAAGTAACGACAAAAGCGGTGACCAACTATCTGAATGCGCAAATTGATGCTGGCGCCCAAGCGGTTCAGATTTTTGATACATGGGGTGGCATGCTGAGCCTAGACGCGTATCGAAAATTCTCGCTAAGTTATATGGCTGAAATTGTGGCAGGGCTAAAACGAAATAAAGATGGCAATGTGATTCCTGTGATTGTCTTTACCAAAGGTGGTGGGCAGTGGCTCGAGGAGATTGCGGCAATTGGTTGTGATGCGATTGGTTTGGACTGGACGGTGGATATTGCCAGTGCGCGTGCAAGGGTTGGCGATAAAGTGGCACTGCAAGGCAATTTTGATCCTCTCGCTTTATTTGCAGAACCTGCAGCGATTCGCTCTGAGGTGGGACGAATTCTGACTGGTTTTGGTCAAGGTTCTGGTCATGTATTTAATTTGGGACATGGCATTTCTCAACATACGAACCCAGAGCATGTTGTCGCATTGGTAGAAGCGGTGCATGAATTAAGTCAACCATTTCACCAAGCGGTGTAAAAATATTACAAAACAATGTAAAAAAACACTTGCAAAATAATCAGTATTTTGATTGGCCATGGTGACTTATGCACAGAATGCAAAGTCAATTACCATGGCTCAATTTTTTTTGCAATAAGCAATGTGTTTATTTTGTAAGTTGTTGATTTTAAATGATTTGTTAAATTGATTAAAGTTTGTGCAATGTGTTCTCAAGCCATGATTTGACGTGGTTTTTGCCCTATATGCATAAACTTTCCACAAAGTTATCCACAGATCCTGTGGGTAACCAAAAAAGCTGTTGATTTATTACGCTTTAAAGTAAATTCTTGAGAAGTTACTTTAAGTTGATGCAATCCATTCTATCTTCATAAAAGTTTTTTATGGCTGACGTATTTAAAATAGCTCGTATTGCATTAGATGTCCCATTACCTCGCTGTTTTGACTATCTCTTAGACGGGGTAACGAAGTCAGACATTGGGAAGCGGGTAAAGATCTCTTTTGCCAATCGTGAAAAGGTGGGGGTGATTGTTGACTGCGTGAATGAGACAGATGTCCCAACCGCGAAGTTAAAAACGGTGGAGTCGGTGCTCGATGCTGAACCGCTGTTAACTGAGGATGTGTTATCGCTTTTGCGTTTTTGTAGCCAGTATTATCAATATCCGCTGGGTGCCACCCTATTTACAGCCATTCCATCTCGGCTACGTCAGGTCAATGCGTTTAAACCAGATGTGAGTGTGTATTATCAACTCAATCACGATGGGATGACCGCACTGGCTAGTTTAAAAAAGTCAGCAAAGGCACAACTCCTTTTACGGGACAGATTACTGCAGCCAGCAGGAAAAGATGAACTGAAGTGGTTGGCATCTACCGCGAATAACATCATCAAAAAGTGGTTGGAAGCGGGCTGGTTGGATGAGGTGGCCGTTCCCGCTTCTCAAGCCATGATTGTCGGTGAGAAACCGTTATTAACGCATGAGCAAAAAGCGGCTATCGAACAGATTGCATTTAACGGTTTTCAAACTGCCTTACTGTTTGGGGTAACGGGCAGCGGTAAAACAGAAGTTTATCTACAGTTAGTCGAAAAAGCCCTGCAGCAAAAAAAACAGGTGCTGGTGCTGGTACCAGAAATTAACCTAACTCCGCAATTATTTCAGCGATTTGCCAAGCGCTTTCCCTCTATTCGGATTGCAGCGCTTCACAGTAATGTGAGTGATGCCGAAAGAGCGAGTGAATGGCTGGCGGCGAAACGGGGTGACCGAGAGATTGTGCTCGGTACGCGGCTATCCGTCTTTGCACCTTTGCCGCACTTGGGGTTGATTATTGTGGATGAGGAGCACGATGCAGCCTATAAGCAGCAAGATAGTCTGCGTTATTCTGCGAAGCATGTCGCTGTGGTACGTGCTAAGCAAGCAAATGTACCAATTGTGTTAGGGTCCGCCACGCCATCTTTAGAAATGTGGTCGCAAGCGATTGAAGGAAAGTTTGATCTGTTGCCGATGACTAGGCGAGCAGTCGATGCTGCCGTATTGCCGACGATTGGCATTGTGGATACGCGTAAACGATATGCGGAAGACGGTTTGTCAGCCGAGTTGTTAGCTGCGATTGGTGATCGGCTTCACCGAAAAGAGCAAAGTCTCGTCTTTATTAATCGCAGAGGATTTTCACCTGTTGTCTTTTGCGATGCGTGCGGATGGCAAGCTGGTTGCCAGCGTTGTAGTGCGAGGTTGGTTTTACACCGAGCCCAAAGGCGCTTGATTTGCCATCATTGCGGATGGGGATTGCCCGCGATGTCTGCTTGCCCAGATTGTGGTAATCAAGATTTAAAACCAATTGGTGCGGGCACTCAGCGTTTGGAGGAGGCGCTAGAAACGCATTTCCCGAATGCGCGGGTGCTGAGGGTTGATCGAGACGCAATGCGCTTAAAGGGGAGTTGGGAGGCCGCTCAGGCGCAAATCATGGACGGTGAGGCGGATATTCTGATTGGCACGCAAATGTTGGCGAAAGGGCATGATTTTCCCCTGTTAACCTTAGTGGGGGTGATCAATGCCGATGTGAGTTTGCACTCTGCGGATTTTCGCGCGACAGAAAAGCTATTCGCCCAATTGATGCAAGTCTCTGGACGGGCGGGTCGAGCAGGTTTGCCAGGCCAAGTGCTGATACAAACCGGATTCCCTGATCATCCTGTCTTTGAATACCTCACTCGTCATGATTTTCAAGGCTTTGCCGAACAGCTATTAACGGAGCGCCAACTCTGTGAGTTTCCACCGTATTCATTTCAAGCGATTCTGAGAGCAGAGGCTAGCCGAGTGGAGCTGGCATTAGAATGGTTGCAAGCCGCAAAATCTTTGGGGTTAAGGGATGGTGCTAGGTGGTTAGATCAGGTGGAAGTATTTGATCCCGTACCTGCATTAATGGTGAAGGTGGATCAAAAAGAACGCGCTCAACTACTATTTCAAAGTAAGTCTCGCGTGACCTTGCAAAAGTTTTTATCCGAGTGGAGTTATCTTTTGTACGACATGCCATTAAAAGGTGGCCATTGGACATTAGAAGTGGATCCGATCGATATCTAAATCTAAATCCATGCAGATAGCTCATCTCTTCTCTACGCTAAAAACAAACTGGTCACGATTGAAACGTGAATGGGTGATTACCTTTTTGATTGTGCAATGGTTTGCTGTTGCCGTTACGTTGGGATGGTTGCCTTTTTCTAGCTTTGATCGATTAATCTACGATACGTGGTTGCAAACAGACAGGCAAACTTCATCAAATACTCAAATTGTGCTGGTCGAAATTGATGATAAAAGTATCGCTCAGCTAGGGCGCTGGCCTTGGCGGAGAGCGGCCATTGCTGCCGCGTTGCCAACATTTAGGCAGGCGGATGCAGTCTTACTGGATATTTTGTTTTCTGAGCCAGATAACCATTCTGATGCCTTAGATGACGATGCACTCGCCCAATCGATTCGTCAAAATGGACGAGTCTTACTTCCGTATGCCTTGCAAGTGATCCAAAACCAAGAAAAGTGGATCAAACCGATTGATCAATTAGCCGATGTGGCCAATACCCTATGTCACATCAATGTGCCTGTGGATACCGATGGCGTGGTGCGGCAAATGAGCATGTATTCGCTAGCTGCGCCACCGTTTCATGAGCATTGTAGCCTCGCGCTAGCAAGGGTGATGCATCCTACAAATGAGGTTGCTTCGGTTCCTGTATTGATCAATCTTCGTTTTGCGGACGATCAGAAAAATTACCAGCATCTATCATTTGTGGATGTGCTAAATGGCACTTACAAACCTGCGTTCTTTGCCCATAAGGTGGTGATTGTCGGGGCGAAAGCGACAGGGGTGGGTGATCAATATGCGGTACCGGTGGGTAGCCATCTTATGTCCGGTATGGAAATTCAGGCGAATGCCTTGTCTACTGTGATGGCAAGAAGCTGGATTCATCCGCTCTCTCTTTCGATCGTACTCGGTATTCAATGTTGCTTGATTAGCGTGCTTTTCCTAGGGGTGTTGCTAACGCCATCTAAGCGGCTACCTTTGTTGTTCATTTCATTTGCCGGGGGCGTTGTTGCTTTGAGTTGGCTATCTTTTCAACTCAACTGGTGGATCACGCCGCTACCTGCCATTTTGGCGGTGATGCTGACCTATCCGCTGTGGAGTTGGCGAAGGTTAGTTGCTGCCATTCGTTACACCGAGCAAGTTCATCAAGTATTGGAGAAGCAATCTTCGCAATGGCAAAAGCCAAACTCGGCCGAGACCGAGTGGTCTGAAGATTTAGATGTCCGCTTGAGTTATGTTCAGGCGGTTTCAAAGCAGTTGGGTCAGTGGCAAATGTTCATGCTTGATAGCATTCAGCAGGCGCCTGATATCCGCGTGATCACCGATACGGAAGGTCATATACGCTTGGCAAATGAGTTGGCCATCACAGAGTTTGCTGCATTGAATGTGCCCATGCCACTAGCAGGTGCGAGCTTGCCTCATATATTAAGTCGCTACTGTTTGAAGGATGCGTCCCAATCGCCTATTGATTTGTCTGTTTTAGCAAATGAAAGCAATGGACAAGAAACAATCATCCAAACGGGCAGTATCTGGTTAGTCAAGGCATCGCATTTAGTGGGGGCTTCTGGGGAGGCGATGGGGTATTCGATTTCTATTGTTGATTTAACCCCAATTAAGCTGGCGGAAAAAAATAGGGAAGAAACGCTGAGCTTTCTATCGCATGACATGCGAACGCCACAAGCGGCTATTCTTGCCTTAATCGAACTTCAAAATGGTGCTCAGCCATTACCTGACGACGAGTTTAAACGACGAATTGCGAAGCAGGTCAACCAGACATTAAGTTTGGCGGATGACTTTGTGCAAATTAACCGCTTGCAGGTGGCGGAGAAACAATTTGTGCCTGTCATGCTGATCGATGTGTTGTCTGATGCGCTAGATCAATTATGGCCATTAGCAAAACAATATGGTGTGCGATTGCAATATCCTGATTTTGAGGAAGAGGCCATTGTGCTAGGGCACCGAGAATGGCTCACGCGTGCTTTTGTGAATCTGCTTTCCAATGCAATTAAATACAGTGAAGATGATCAATCTGTCAGCGTTCAGTTGATTGATCAGGAAAATACTTGGCAAGTCCAGGTGATTGACCATGGGCTAGGTATGACAGCCGCACAAGTGGATCAATTGTTTGATGGCTTTCAGCGATATCATCATGATGGATCAAGTAAGCGAACAGGTGCAGGGCTTGGCATGCTGTTTGTCGCCGAAGTGATGAAGTTGCATCATGGAGAAATTTCGGTTGATAGCCAAATACACCAAGGAACTACGATTTCTGTGTCTTTGCCGAAGGAAATACACTCGTATGACGAGCCACTAATTTGATAAACTAACGTTTGATACCTAAACATTCCAACCGATAGCGTGAGAGCAAATGAGAATAGCCGTTCTTGAAGATGATCCTAGTTTGTGCGAGATGGTGTGCCAGACCTTGCAGGTGGCAGGCCATTCTGTCACAGGCTTTCAAGAGGGACGTCGGCTGTTACAAAATCTAAAGCGTGATAGCTTTGATTTGATTTTGCTGGATTGGGAGGTGCCAGATTTATCTGGTATAGAAGCACTAACCTGGATACGTGAAAATCTAGATAAAACTTTACCCATCATGTTTCTAACCTGCCGAGATGCAGAGACGGATATTGTCACGGGGCTAAATAGTGGTGCGGATGATTATATGATCAAGCCTGCTAAACCTGCCGAACTGCTCGCGCGAGTAAATGCCCTCATCCGTCGAGCGTACCCTGACCAAGGTAAAGTAGAGCGCTTAGAAATGCCGCCTTACCGGTTTGATTTAACGTCTCGCACCGCCTTCTTAAATGATGAAGCGGTTGAACTCACGCAAAAAGAGTTTGATTTGGTTGTGATTCTCTTTCGCAATTTAGGTCGTGTGTTATCGCGTAACCATATCCAAGAGGTGATTTGGGGGCATATGCAGCAACTCAACTCGCGCTCGATGGATACCCACGTCTCCCGCGTACGGAATAAACTGCAATTACGCCCAGAAAATGGCTATAAACTGAGTCCTGTTTATAGCTTTGGTTATCGGTTAGAGCAGGTATCCAATGATGCTTAAGCAAGCTGCTTATCAATGGATGTGGATGGTCCCACTTATTGCGCTACAAGCCGTCGCAGCGCCGGCACCTGTCGCAAAATCGCTTCCTGTCTATACCTATCAAATTCAGCAAAAAGATACGGTTTATGATTTGAGCCATCAACTACTTGAGAATCCCAATCAATGGGGTCAAGTGGTGGCGTTTAACCATATTCGCGACCCTAAACGGTTAACACCCGGCAGTGAGTTAAAAATCCCAATTGCTTGGCTTAAGGGAACGCCTGTCAAAGCCACTGTAGTCAATGGACGTTTGGCGAGTGGCAATGGAAAACCACTTATGGCGGGCGATTCGATTGCTGAAGGCGACAATCTGCTGACCGAAAAGGATGGCTCTTTAGTACTACGTTTGCCAGATGGCAGTCAGGTGCTGTTGCAAGGTGGCTCTCAGGTTTCTGTCGATAAGTTGAGAGCGAGGCCATCTGCGGGTTTATCTAGTAAGCTGAAATTGCAAAAAGGCCGGGTTGAAACCCATGCGAACCCAGATAAAGTGCCGAATACCAATATGGAGGTCTCTACGCCACTGTCGATTGCAGGGGTTCGAGGGACTCAATTCCGGGTGGCGTTAGATGAGGCGGGTACGCATGCTTCAGGGGAAGTGACAGAGGGCGAAGTAGGGTATCAAGGAGGCAAGTCGCTGGTGAGTTTACCAGCAGGGTTTGGAAGTCAGGTAGATGGTTCTGGCGTTCCGATCAAACCGATCGCTTTGCTGGCTGCACCGACCCTCTTATTACCTGATGCGGCTTATGATCGGGTGTTATTTAAACTCTCTTGGCAAGCCATTGAGCAAGCTGCTGCGTATCGGGTGATGATTGCGACTGATGAGCGATTCACTCATGTGGTGTTATCTACAGTGGTAACCGAGCCCACGTTAAAGCTCACTGACTTGGAAGATGGTCACTATTGGGTGTCTGTCCGTGCAATTGATGCCATCGGACTGGAAGGGCTAGATTCAACCGCCTTGTTTAAACTGAAAGCAAGGCCTGAACCACCATTTGTGTTAACGCCTAAAATGGTGGCCAAAGCAACGGCAGGCAATGTGAAGTTTGAGTGGGGACAACCAGAAGGCATTCATCAATATCACTTTCAGTTGGCAACGAGTACAGACTTTTCCAAACTAGTTTTTGATGAAATGGTGACGAATACCACCTCTCTCAATCCAGAGTTAAAGGAAGGCCAATATTACTGGCGACTCGCTTCTATTCGCCAAAAAGACAGTGAAGTTGACCAAGGGCCCTACTCTGACCTAGGTAGCTTGCTGGTTCGCCCTGCCCCAAGTTTGCCAAGTAAACCGATCGAAACGGCGAATAGTCTTTCCTTTAATTGGAAAGGTGAAGCAGACCAGCGTTTTGTTGTTCAACTGAGTGATGACAAAGCCTTTAAAGAAAACGTGTTGTCATTTTCAACTGAAACCCCGACCTTAACCATTCCACGCCCGGATGCGGGGGAGTGGTTTATCCGGATAAAGGCAATTGATCCTGATGGATTTGAAAGCAGTTTTACCAAGCCGCAGAAATTCATGATCTATCGTCGCTTAGTGACGTCCGATGGGCAACCGGTATTGAATGGTCAAGGTGAACCAATTACCGCACCAACCAACTAATGCTTTTAGCATCTAAAAAAAGAATTCCATGTTGTTAACAAAATTTTGTCGCACGGCGATGTTCACCCTATGTGGCATCGCTTTTTCAACCGCTTCATTTGCATTAGATGAGTCGGACATACAGTTATCGCTAAAAGCGGTGAAGTTGCCCGCAGATGCATTGTCCCTTGTTGTTCGACCACTAACGGATATTGCGCAACCGCCAATCAGTTATCGAGCGGACGTCCCTGTTAACCCTGCTTCTACAATGAAGCTTTTAACGACGTTCGCCGCATTAGATACCTTGGGACCAACGTATCAGTGGCAAACGCAAGTGCTTGGAACGGGACAGCAGGTAGGGGATCGTTGGCAAGGAGATCTATACGTAAAAGGACAGGGTGATCCTAAGCTCACCCAAGAGCAATTGTGGTTATTGTTGCGGCAGTTGCGCCAAAAAGGCATTCGACAAATTGATGGTAGGTTGTTGCTTGACCGTTCTTTTTACTCACCAATTGAAGATAATGATGAGTCATTAGATGGCGAAGATGAGCGTCCATATAATGTTCCTCCTGATCCATTAGCGGTCAATTTCAAAACGCTACGTGTCCAGATGTTGAATCAAAATGGGCAAATGCAACTCTCTGCAGAGCCAAACCTACCTGGCTTAACACTGACTAACCAATTATCGGTCGTCGATAGTGGCAGTTGCCTTACTTGGAAAAACCAAGTAGCAGTAAAAGTTACCCAACAGGGTGATCAAACCAACTTACTTTTTAAGGGCAAGTTTCCAGCAGCCTGTGACATGGCGAATTACTTAACAGCCGTTGGCTCGCACCCAACGTTTGCGATGGCTTCCGTCCGTGATACATGGGCTGAATTGGGCGGCAGTTGGCCGCTACTGGCGAAAAACGATGGCTCAGGTTGGTTGGCAGAGGCAGTCACGCCGGTAGACGCCAAATTACTCGCGGCACAGTCGTCTGAATCGTTGGTCGATATCATTAAGGATGTAAACAAGTTCTCGAATAATCTGATGGCGAGATCGGTTTTTATTGCGATCGGACGCAAGCAAGGGACTGGTAAATCACCGATTAATGAATCCAATGCCGTGATTCGCCAATGGTTAACGACCAACCAAAAAAGTTTTCCGGAATTGGTGCTAGAAAATGGTGCCGGCTTATCCCGTAAAGAGCGTATTAGTGCAAACCATCTGGCCGACGTGTTGAGCTTAGGGTGGCAATCTAGCTATATGCCGGAATATATGGCCTCACTACCGATTGCTGGGATTGATGGCACATTAAAACGACGTTTTGCAACCGACATGCAATCTAGCGCGCACTTAAAAACAGGTACGCTCAATAATGTGCGTGCACTAGCGGGTTATATCCGCTCACGCTCCGGGCAATGGTGTGCTTTTGTCGCTATTCTCAATCATCCCTCTGCCGATCGTGGCGTAGGGTTACTTGACCAACTAGCTGGTTATGTTTACGAAAATTATTGAACAAGGCTAAGCGGGTTCCAGCGCGTCAGTGATTGCTTGCTGAGATAGCGCTGGTGCTGGCTAAGCATTTTTTTGCTTTTTAAGGAAGAAAATCGAGACTTACTCACCAGATGTATCAGACATTCGCAGTCTTGCAATGAGACGTGTAATCGAATCGACTTCCCCGGTAGGAATTTATAATCCGCACCTTGATTCGTTAGGAAGAAAATTAGATTTTTTTCCTCTTCTTCTACCATAAAGATGCTCGGCTGATAGTGGGCACCATCGGCAAAGGGAAGCAAGGTAATCGCATCTACCAAGGCAGGCATACTCTCTTCATCTAACGCATCGAGCAACGCTAATACTTGTTGGCGAACGGTTTCGGTTAAGGGAGTGGCTGGACTAAATAACTGTTGATCTATTATCCACGCGGCGAGCACATCGTCTTCTGATGGTCGTGCTTTGGCGTAAGAAATTCCTAATAGCTGACAGGCTTCATTGATTGCATCTTCCGGATTCATCGCTTTCCCTTCGTTCAATAGCAATACCGCTTGATGAATGATGGACTGGGTGGTTAACGCGCTGTTTCGTGAATCGTGCATAGTCATTTTGCTTGGGAAGGATGACAAAAAGATGTCAGACCAGTGATTTTACCATTCGTACATTGTAAAGCGTGATGTCGTCTCTTTGATTCGCTTGTTGATGGATTTCAATAAACCCTTGTCTCAGAAAGAAGGGGATGGCATTGAGCGAGACATCAACGGCTAGATAGGGAAGCTGATGGCTTTTTGCTTGTTGCTCGATCTGCTGATATAAAAACTTCCCCGCGCCATATCCTTGCCAATCAGGGTGAATATAAAAACAATCTAGATAACTTGATGCCGGGATGAGTTCGGCAAAACCAATCAACTGTTTTTCTGATGAGTTTGAAGAAAATAATAACGTGGGCTGGGTAGTAATTAGCCGTGCAGCCCAGTTTGCCGGTGCATTCGCGGGGCTCCATGCCTCTTTTTGCGCGAGGGTGTAAAAGGATAAGGGGATGGCCTGTACAGACGCATGTAGCAATTGCCAACAAGCCTCAGCCTGCGAATCGTGATAACTAGCCCACTCGAACATGTCTAAAAATTACTTTTGCGTTTGCAATGCAACGCGAATGCCTAGACCAATAAAGGTACAACCGGCAAATTTATCGAGTTGGCCTGCAATTTTAGGTGATTTTTGCAAGTAACTGCCCAAACGGCCGGCGCAAAGCCCTACTAGGCCAAATATTACCGCGGTTTGGAGCATGAATAGCAAGCCCAAAATACTAAGCTGAACAGGTACATTGCCTTGAGATACGTTGACAAACTGCGGTAGAAAGGCAATAAAAAACAAGGTCACTTTCGGATTCAGCATATTGGCAATAATGCTTTGCTTAAATATCGGCCACATGGCTAATTGGGCCCCATCTTTGTTCAGACTAATTTGGCTCTTACCAGTTAAAGCCCGAAAGCCGATATAACATAAATAACCTGCACCGGCGAATTTAATCAGATTAAATGCCATCTCGGATTGCTTAATCAGCGCAGCAACGCCGATTGCCGCTAGCAATGTGTGCCATAAGCAACCTGTAGCAAAGCCAAGTGCTGCCGCAATCGCTGCTTTTTTTCCTTGGCTAATACCTCTCGTTAACACATAGAGATTATCTGGACCTGGTGCGATGGTCACAATGGCTGCACTAACTAAAAACATCCAAATATCTGGCATTGGATTACCTTTTAGGAATGCACTGCGTGATGAATACGAATGTCTCGGATGTGTGCGGTCGTTTTTGTGAGCAGGGCAAGCGCGGTGGTTAATTGTTGAACCTCTTCCTCTGTAAACTGGTCTTTCGCTTCAATAAACAAATCCATTTCGATTTGGCCATCTAAGTAATGCAAGACTAGTTGCTCTTCGCGTAGTTGATTGGTGGGTAGGTGTGGCAATAAGGTCGCGACCACACGTTGGCGATCTGGTAGTCCTGCACTTTTACGGGCATCTAAATCATCTTCTGGGTCAACGTGCACCAGTACGTCTAACACAGTCGCATTGGATAGCACATTGCGTCGTGCCTGCTCTGCAATGAAATGACCTTCAGACACACTAATTGTCGGGTTGACCAACACGTGAGCGTCCACTAACACCATATCGCCCATTTTTCGCGTTCTTAACTCATGAACACCTCTTACCCCCGCTGTATGTTCAAGGCTTTTCTCAATGGCTTTTACCACTTCCGCATCAGGCGCCGCATCACTGAGGTCTTGAAGTGCTTCCCAGCCAAATTTCCAGCCCATATGTGCCACCATAAAGCCAACAATGGCCGCAGCAAGTGCATCTAAGAAGGTGTAGCCTAATAAATTACCACCAATACCTAATGCAACTACTAATGATGATGCTGCATCTGAACGGGCGTGCCAGGCATTGGCAACTAGCATAGAGGATTTAACCCTTTCTGCTTCTTTCAGCATGTACCTAAACAAGCCTTCTTTTGCCACGAGCGTAAAACATGCTACCCAAAGTGCGGCCGCATGGACACTCTGTGCGGTAGATGGCATCGCAAGTTTTTCGCCTGCGCGCCAGAGCATCCCAATACCTACCACCAATAAGATGACACCTAGCCAAAGTGATGCAACGGTTTCATATCTCGCATGTCCATAATGATGGTCTTCATCAGGTGCTTGGTGGCTATGTTTGTTAGCAAATAGAACAACAAAATCTGCCACCAAATCTGATAGGGAATGTAAACCATCTGCAATCAAGGCTTGTGATTTGGCAAAAAAGCCAACTCCAACCTGAAGGATGGTTAGTACCAGATTGATAATGACACTAATCCACGTGGTCTTCGAGGCGACTCTTTGTCGCTCTTCAGAGAGTGACGCTGAGTAATTTTCTTTATTGATAGTAGCCATAATAGAAGGAGTTGCTTTATTTCGGTTTGGTGAAGAATATCAACTAATTTTTATAGAGGTGCAGTTTCTTTGCAAGCACCTAAAACAAAAAAGCATGAAACCGACATGGATTTCATGCTTTTTGTTTCATTACATCAATTGGCTTATTGTTGCTTACGGTTCTTTAACCATAACCAAGCGGTAATCACGTAGCCCGAAAGTGAGTAAATGACAAACATACCAAACAAGACGCCTGGTGGATACGATACAAGGAATAGAATAATCCCTACTAAAATGAGTAGTGCAAAAAAAGGCACGCTCTTACGCATTCCTAGCTCTTTAAAGCTCCAGAAACGGACATTTGTCACCATCGTAATGCCAGCAAATAGTGTAAACACTAATGCAACCCATCGTAGTGCAGGATATTCAGCCGGTGATAAGGCTAGGTCATTCGAAATCCAAACCGCGCCAGCGACTAATGCAGCAGCAGCAGGGCTTGGCAAGCCTGTAAACCAGCGCTTATCCGCAATACCAATTTGTGTATTAAAACGGGCTAAACGCAATGCCGCGCAAACGGCATAAATAAACGCGACCATCCAGCCAATTTTATGTAGCGGCTGTAGCGCCCACTGATACATCACTAGTGCAGGTGCAACACCAAATGACACCATGTCGGACAGGGAGTCATATTCGCCGCCAAAATCACTTTGTGTATGAGTAAGACGGGCGACTCTACCGTCTAGTCCATCTAAAACCATTGAAATAAAAATCGCGATAGCAGCATGTTCAAATTTGCCATTCATCGCTTGAACAATTGCGTAAAAACCACCAAATAATGCTGCGGTAGTGAATGAGTTCGGGAGTAAATAGATCCCTTGTTTGCGAATGCGCTCATTCAACGGCGTTTTTGCCGGATGATTATCTGACATGAATACCTCGGTTGCTTAGATTTTCCCTAGCGGGGAATCTCTACGTAATGACGAATTGCGATGATTGCTGCAATGCCTATCTAACTGCGTCCAACTTTTCTCATTATTTTTTGTGCTGTCTTAGCCATAACGCCGAGTTAGCCAATCTCGCTGACGAAAAAATTAACGGCAATTTGACCGTAGACCATTTTGTGAATGGATTTCACTTTTTCATCTTGCTGATATCTTAACTCAATCTGTGGATTCAAGGAATGTGGCTTCTTTACTAGTAGATCGTTTGACTGTGAAATTTTGATTAAATTCTTCATAATGAATTGGTATGAATTCAAAGAGCAAATGGAAGATGAAGTATTGGTTGATGAAATCAGAGCCCGATGAAGTCGGCATTGATCATTTAGCAGCTTCGCCACAGGCTGCATTTCCTTGGTTTGGCGTAAGAAACTATCAGGCTAGGAATTTCATGAGAGATCAAATGCAAGTGGGTGATTTGGTCTTGTTTTATCATTCCAGCTGTGAAGAGCCTGGCATCGCTGGCATAGCGAAAGTGAGTTCAACAGCCTACCCAGATGCCACGCAATTTGACGTGACTTCTAAATACTACGACCCGAAATCAACGCAGGAGAATCCGCGTTGGGTGCATGTAGATGTGCAGTTTGTTTCCAAAACAACGTTTTTATCGCTTTCGAAAATGAAAGAAGACCCTCTCTTATCTGACATGTTGGTGTTAAAAAGAGGCAATCGTTTATCCATTACACCAGTCAGCGAAATTGACTGGCAGTATATTGCTGAAAAAATTGGCTTTTCAGCGGGGGCATGATGCCTAGTCGCCAATTATGGATTGTCTATGACTCGAACACCGGTGCAACAGAAAGCTGGGTGCATGCATTTAAAGGGGGAGCAAGTGCCTGTGACAAGGTGTGGGTGAATGTCATTAAAGCCAATGAAGTGGATTGGATGCGTTTGCCAACTGCGGATGGGGTGGTCTTTGCATGTCCAGAGTTGCTAGGGTCTATGTCTGGGGGCATGAAATTGTTCTTTGACCGTGCGTATTACCCACTAATCGAACGCATGCAAGGTAAAGCAACACTAGCTGTTGTGGTGGCTGGAAATGATGGTGCGATGACGGTCAAACAGATGGAAAAAATTCTTACCGGATGGCGGGTAAAGTGGATTGCGCCAATCCACTTGGTTAAGCAAGGTATTTCATCTGTAGATGACCTACTGGCTAAAAAAACGTTATCCCCTCATCAATTGGAAGATGCACGTAATGTTGGTCAATTATTTGCAGAAGGTTTAGCTGCCGGTATCTTCTAAAAATAATCCCTCGCTTAAACTAAGCGACCATGCTTGACCCGATAGCCACTAGTGGCAAATTTACCTAAGTGGCCACCGTGAGCATGGCAAATGGCGGCAGCGAGTGCATCAGCTGCATCCGCTTGCGGTACGGCAGGTAACTGCAGCAGGCGTTTCACCATTTCTTGCACTTGCTCTTTTGCCGCATGACCATTGCCAACCACCGCTTGTTTAATTTGTAATGCCGTATATTCTGCAACGGGGATATCCCTAGCAACCATGGCACTAATCGCGGCACCACGGGCTTGCCCTAATAGCAGCGTAGATTGTGGATTGACGTTCACAAATACTTTTTCAATCACCGCTAGGTCAGGTTTATATGTATTAATGATTTCGCCGATGCTATCGAAAATCACTTTTAACCTTTGTGGTAATTCGCCTTCACCACTTTTAATACAGCCGCTCTGAACATAAGCGAATTGCTGTCCCGCCTGATCTATTAATCCAAAGCCGGTGACTCTTAAGCCTGGGTCAATCCCCAAAATGCGCTTTACTTGCATGTGGCGTCCCAATTCTGGCTGACCCAGTTCCTTGCATCTTCTAGACGGCTAGGGGTGCCTACATCAATCCATGTCCCATCAAAACGCTCACCAAATACCCCTCCAGCCTTCGCTGCGGATTTTAAAAGCGGGCCAAGTTTGGCTGGTTGATTGACTTCTACCTCTTTAAATAGAGCAGGGTGATATACCCCAATACCAGAAAAAGTCAGGCGGTTGGCTTCATCATTGCCAACTTTGTTTTCCGCCAGTGAAAAGTCACCATTGGGGTTATGCGCTGGGTTGGGGACGAGCACCAAATAGGCGAAAGCGCCTTGAGTAAAGGCTTCTGATGCACGGAGTAGCATATCCTGAAGAGGCAAGTCGGCTAGCACATCACCATTCACGACCAAGAAGGGGCTGGAAAAGTCTGGACTTAGAAAAGGCAGCGCTTTGGAGATCCCTCCGGCCGTTTCCAATGCAGTCCCTTCTGCGGAGTATCGAATCTTTACATCGAAGGCTTCGCCTGATTTGAGCGAGTCTTCAATTTTCTCGCCCAAATGCGCATGATTAATGACGACAGATCGAATACCTGTCTGGCGAATGTGTTTTAGATGCCAGCCGATAAGCGGTTGGCTACCTACTTGTAATAGGGGTTTTGGCGTATGGTCCGTTAACGGGCGCATCCGTTCTCCGCGCCCCGCTGCTAAAATCATTGCCGCTGAGATGGTGCTATTCATTAAAATGTATATCCAACTTGTACAGATTTATCTTGCAAATCATCTAAGATTTTTGCAATCGGTGCGAGTGCTCTGTAACGGCGAGTTGTTTTCTCCAGATAATTCAGTACGCGTGGTAGGTCGTTTAAATAGTTTGGTTTGTTATCTCTGTGAGCAAGACGAGCAAAAATGCCTACCACTTTTAAATGGCGCTGGACGCCTGCCCATTCAAAGTCTTGATAGAAGCTATCAAAGTCGCTTGAAAGTGGTAAGCCAGCCTTACGAGCAGATGCCCAATAACGAATCGTCCAGTCGAGCAATTCTTCTTCTGACCAGTCAATATAAGCATCTTTCAGCAGTGATGCCAAATCGTAACTGATAGGGCCTTCCATTGCGCCTTGAAAGTCGATAACTGCAGGATTGTTATTCGCCGCAAACATGAGATTACGGCAATGGAAATCTCTGTGCATAAAGACTTGCGGTTGATTCGATAGATTATTAATTAAAGCCAATTTGACTTCTTTTAACCATTGGCGGTGACGAACTGTCAGCGTGGCTTTTAAATGAACGCCCACAAACCACTCATCAAATAAATCCATTTCCATCGCCATATGCGATGGCGAAAATTTTGGCAGTTGAGATGCATCTAGTTTTTGCATCTTAATGAGTGCATTCCAAGCATCTTCATACAGTACTCGCGCACTTTCAGAAGATAATATGTCTTGGTAATGAGTGTTGCCCAGATCGCTTAGCAGCATAAAGCCTTGCGCTAAGTCGACTTGTTCTATGTGTGGAACGAGTACATCACTAGCGGCTAGTTGACGCCCAATTTCTACAAATGGGGTGCTGTTTTCTAATGCTGGCGGTGCATCCATTACAATCTTGGAGCCATTTGGCGTTTGAATTCGATAATAGCTACGAAAGCTAGCATCTGCAGATGCGGGTGCTAAGGTCTGGCTACTTTCTGGGTAGTATTGATCGATCCAGGTTTTTAAAGCCGCTTCTCTTTGCAAATTACTTGCGTCTGTCATGGTATTTTGTCTGCCTGCCGGTGTTGGCTTTGAGTTAAACATGGTAAAGTTGCGAGATTCTAACATTTTGCCGCAACTGTGTTTTCAATGCCGCAACTAAAACCACTTACTCTCGCCATTTTGACTGCATTTAGCCTACCAGTGTGGGCCGATGATGAACTACAGCAAGAACTTGTAGACATCGATGCGTTATCTTTGAGCCCTTCATTATCGACTAGTCAGAAAAATGAAGAAGCCCCCACTTTTGTTAATGCTGATAAGCTGCAAGGTTCTGGTAATAACGATCTTGAAGCAGAAGGTAAGGTCGAAGTCTATCGAGGCGACCAAGTTTTAAAGGCCGATTGGCTGTCTGTCAAAGACAATGGGAATGACCTGAATGCAAAAGGCAATGTGGTGTTCGAGCAGCATGGCGACACGATGTCTGGTCCTGCCTTTCGCTTAAATCAGGCAACAGGTGAGGGCGTCTTCGAGTCCCCTGAGTACGAGTTAGCTAGCCGAGGGGCAAAAGGAAAGGCCGATAATCTTTACTTCGAAGGTAAGGATTTATATCGATTCCAAAACGCTACCTATTCGACTTGTATTAATCCTGATTCGGATTGGTATGTCAAAATGTCGAGCCTGTCTCTCGATTACACTCGTAACGTTGGTGAAGGTACGCATGCGCAAATGTATTTTAAAGGCGCGCCGATCTTTTACTTCCCATGGATGGACTTTACCTTAGATGGCAGTCGTAAATCGGGATGGCTAACGCCTTCATTTAGAACGTCAAATACCACCGGTGCAGAGCTAGCAGTTCCTTATTATTGGAATATCGCGCCAAACCGAGATGCAACGATTACTCCTCGGCTAATTACAAAGCGTGGACTACAGCTTCAAGGTGAGTTTCGATATCTAGAGCCTAGCTATTCTGGTGTGGTACGCGCCGAATACTTGGCAAATGACAAAGAGGTCGATCGGAATAGATACGGTTTTAAATTTAATCATTTACAAAGTATCAATGGCTGGCAGTTTGGTATTAATGCCGAAAAAGTGTCAGACCGAAAATATTTCGATGACTTAAGTGATAAATTGTCCGTTACTTCTACCACGAACTTGCCTCGTGAGATGTGGATTACAAAAAGTGAAAACGGTCTGACGTTAACCGCACGGACGCTGAAGTATCAAACATTGCAGGATGATGAAAATAGTATCGATCCTCCTTACGCCAAAATGCCGCAGCTATCATTGAATTGGTATAAGCCAGATGTTGGCGTTACCGATTTCAATTTGGCAGCGGACTTTACAGCGTTCTCACACCCAACAAAAGTGAATGGCCGTCGACTAGTGGTGAACCCATCCCTGTCGATTCCTATTTCATCACAATATGCCTATTTCACGCCAAAAGTGGCCGTTCATGCGACACGATATAGCTTGTCGTCTGACAATAATACGCTAGGTATTTCAAACGCCACCCGTACTGTGCCTATTCTGAGCTTGGATAGTGGGCTCTACTTTGAGCGTGAAGCCAACTGGTTTGGACGTACAAGTACTCAAACGCTCGAGCCAAGGCTTTTTTACGTCAACATTCCTTATCGTGATCAGTCAAATTTGCCAAACTTTGATACGGCAGAAGCTGACTTTAGCTTTAGTCAGCTATTTTCTGAAAATCGCTACACCGGTAGCGATCGGATCAATGAGGCGAATCAATTAACTGCCGCAGTTACCTCGCGATTGATTGATCCGCTATCTGGTGAAGAAACTGCTCGATTTGCGATTGGTCAGCGCTACTATTTCCGTAAAACTCAGCGTGTAACATTAGACAATGTACCGATCACCGAACGTAGTTCAGATGTTTTGGCGGGTGTCGATGCGCAATTGTCGGATAAGTGGCATGGCTCACTTGCTTGGCAAGTCAATCCTGAAAAACTAAAGACGCAAAAAGCGAGTTTGGATTTGCAGTATCGTCCAGCGCCAGGAAAAGTGATTAACCTAGGCTATCGATACGACATTACGCCAAGTAGTGAAAGTGATCATTTCAAACAGTTTGATATCTCTGGCCAATGGCCGCTTGGAAATGGTTGGTATGCGGTCGGACGGTGGAATTACTCTGTAAAAGACCGTAAACCACTAGAGGTTTTGGGCGGATTAGAATATAACGCAGGATGTTGGGCGCTAAGACTGGTGGCTCAGCGGTATGTGACAAGTAGTAGCCAGCGTAATAATGCTTTCTATATTCAGCTAGAAATGAACGATCTAGCGCGTGTTGGCTCCAATCCATTGTCTGTATTAAGAGAAAAAATTTCTGGCTTCCAAACAAGTCAGGAGTTAGAAAAAGCAGGTAATTGATCTCGCATGTGTGATGGGAAACAACCTGTTTGTAAATTTTAAAAGGGTTTTAATTCGATGATTCGTAAACCAATTGCATTATTGATCGCAGGTATTATGTTGTCTGGAGCCGTTGCGCCATCTTTTGCCGCGCAGCCAATTGCTTTGGATCGTATTGTTGCAGTCGTGAATAAAAATGTGATTACCGAGCATGAGTTAAATGCGCGTTTACAAGTCACACTGGCAAACTTGAAGCAGCAAGGGGTAACACCTCCTTCTGAAAAAGTGCTGAAACAACAATTGCTTGATCGAATGATTACCGACGAAGTTCAGCTTCAACTGGCACGTGATAATGGTGTCAAAGTGGATGATGCTCAATTAGATGCTGCAATGAATCGAATTGCCGATCAAAACAAAATGACACTTGAGCAATTAAAAGAGGCAATTTCTAAAGAAGGGATTGTTTTTGAAAAATTTCGCGAGGATATCCGACGCGAGATTTTAATTGATCGAGTCAGAGAAAGCGAAGTAGATAGCCGCGTGCAAGTGAGTGATGCAGAAGTCGATAATTACCTTGCCTTGCAAGGTCAAGCTGCGGACCAGACGGTTGAGTACGAATTACAGAATATTGTGATTGCAGTTCCTGAGCAAGCAAGTGCTGACGAAATGGCGGCTAAACAAGCGAAAGCAGAGGCGGCATTAAAAGAGTTAAAAGCAGGCAAATCTTTTGCTGAAGTGGCTGCTGCATATTCTAATGCCAATAATGCCATGCAGGCAGGGCAATTAGGATGGCGTCAAGGTAATCGATTGCCTGATATTTACTTGAATGCCATTAGTAAACTGGATAAAGGCCAGTTTACTGGCGTGTTAAAAACACCAAATGGTTTTCATATCGTGTTGGTACACGACAAACGCCAACAGGGCGGTGCACAAATGGTTGAACAAACCCATGCGCATCACATCTTAATTAAAACGAATGAAGCAGTGTCTGAAGCGGATGCAAAAGCACGTTTAATGGCGATTAAAGAGCGCTTAGACAACGGAGCAAAATTCGAAGAGTTGGCTCGTTTGCATTCTGAAGATGCGAGTGCAAATAATGGTGGTGACTTGGGCTGGTTAAATCAAGGCGATACCGTACCAGAGTTTGAGAAAGCAATGAATGCGCTTAAGCCAGGTGAAACCAGTGGTTTAGTGAGAACCCAGTTTGGTTGGCATTTAATCAAAGTGGATGAGCGTCGCCAACAGGACGTTTCTGGCGAGAAAGCACGTTTAGAAGCGCGTATGGCATTGCGGGCTAAAAAAGCTGACGAAGCCTACGATAGCTGGGTGCGTCAGCAAAGAGATCAAGCATACGTTGAAGTTCATTTGGATGAGGAGTAATCCTTGTTGGATGAATTGTTAAAGCCACTTGCTATTACAAGTGGCGAGCCTGCTGGTATCGGCCCCGATCTCTGTATAAAAATTGCTGCTCAAAATAAATTGCTGCAGCAACCATTGGTGATTCTTGGTGATCGGCAAGTATTTGCAAACCGAGCGAAGATGCTCGGTTTGTCTTTTGATGTGCCCGAATGGGATGTCACAAAGAAACCTTTGATTTCCTTTTTGCATGTGCCGTGCGCAGGTGATGTAAGGCCAGGTGAATTAAATGCAAATAATGCATCGCATGTTTTGCGTATGCTAGATGTGGCAATTAAAGGCTGCTTAGATAAAGACTTTGCTGGCGTGGTGACTGCGCCCGTTCATAAAGGGGTCATTAACGATGCCGGCATTCCGTTTACCGGACATACCGAATACTTGGCTGAGCATACGGATACTGAGCAAGTTGTGATGATGCTGGCTGGTGGCGGCCTGAAAGTGGCGTTGGCGACAACTCACTTACCGCTTGCTGATGTTAGTGATGCGTTAACACCAGAACTACTTGAGCGTGTCTTAACCATTCTAAATCATGATTTGAAGAAATGGTTTGGCATTGTCGAGCCGCGAATATTGGTTGCCGGCTTGAATCCCCATGCGGGCGAGTCTGGCCATATGGGACGTGAAGAAATTGATGTCATTGAGCCTGTCCTTGATCGGCTAAGAATGCATGGGTTGCAACTCATTGGACCACTGCCTGCTGATACCCTGTTTCAACCGAAGTACCTTGAAAGTGCCGATGCGGTATTGTCGATGTTCCATGACCAAGGTTTGCCTGTACTGAAATTTGCTAGTTTTGGTAAGGGTGTCAATATCACGCTTGGATTGCCAATTGTTCGTACTTCTGTCGACCATGGTACGGCGCTAGATTTGGCGGGAAAAGGCATTGCGGATGAAGGCAGTTTGCTAGAGGCGATTCGCTATGCGTCTGAAATGGCAAATGCTAATCGACAGATGCGCTAATTTTTAAGTCGTAAAGTTTTTATTTGGAAGTAACGATGCAGCATATTCCCCGTAAACGGTTTGGTCAGAATTTTTTGATCGATAATAGTATTATCGATTCAATCGTTCGTAGTGTGAACCCGAAAGTTAGTGACAATGTAGTTGAGATTGGCCCAGGGTTGGCTGCTATTACCAAGCCATTATCCGATCGCTTGAACCATTTGCATGTGGTTGAAATTGACCGCGACATTGTGTCTCGCTTAAGCAGGCAATTTCCGGCTGAGAAATTATCGATTCACTCGATTGATGCGTTGAAGTTCGATTTTTCCACATTGGGCGAAAAGCTCAGAATTGTTGGTAATCTTCCGTATAACATTTCCTCGCCACTACTTTTCCATTTGGCGGATTATCGTTCGAATATCACGGATATGCACTTCATGTTGCAAAAAGAAGTGGTTGATCGGATGGTGGCAGAGCCAAATACGGCAGACTATGGTCGTCTAACCGTGATGTTGCAATATCGCTTTCATTTAGAGTGGTTGTTAGATGTACCTCCAGAATCCTTTAACCCTCCACCTAAAGTGAATTCAGCCGTCGTGAGATTAATTCCACGCGAGGATCTGACCTTAAGTGCAAGCGTTGAGAAAGCGCTCAATAGGGTAGTGACCGCTGCATTTGCGCAAAGAAGAAAGACGCTGAGAAATACGCTTTCTGGTCTATTTACGGCAGAAGAATTGTCTCAGTCTGGCATTGACCCTCAAGCAAGGGCGGAAAGCCTCAGTGTGGAACAATTTATTGGGCTTGCAACCGTATTTGCTAACAGAGAACAAGCATGATTGGTTATCTACAGGGTGTTATCTTAGAAAAAGCACCGCCGGCTATTTTATTGTTAGCTGGTGATGTAGGTTATGAAGTAGATGTGCCAATGAGCACCTTCTATGACTTACCTCCTGCAGGCGGTGCAGTAAAGCTATTTATCCATACCGTGATTCGTGAAGACGCGCATCTGTTATTCGGGTTTGCCTCAAAAGATGAGCGGGAGGTTTTCCGCAAGTTACTGAAGGTGAGTGGTGTTGGCCCACGTTTAGCATTAGCGGTACTCTCTGGTATGTCGGTTAAAGAGTTTGCATTGGTGATTGCCAATGCAGATGCGGCAAGGTTGGCGAAAGTACCGGGTATTGGCAAAAAGACTGCAGAACGTTTGCTACTTGAACTTGGCGGCAAGATTTCCATCGCCGAACCGTTGTTGCCAGGTATTATTGCGCCAGTCGTTAGTGCCAGTGATGAAGTTAGCCAAGCGCTTGTGGCGCTGGGTTACTCTGAAAAAGAGGCCTGTTTAGCGGTGAAAGCATTACCTGAAGGTAGCTCTGTTGAGGATGGAATTCGACTCGCGTTAAAACACTTGGCAAGAGTGTAATGCTGGATTGAATCTTTGTTATCACTGCAGTACCAATAAAAAACGGGCATTTAAATGCCCGTTTTTTATTGGTACTGCAGAAGAAAAACGAATTAATCTGCGTACTGACGTTTTAAGCGCTCGCGGCGTTCTTGTGCTTCGATACTGAGTGTCGCAGTCGGTCTAGCAAGCAAACGCTTAAGGCCGATTGGTTCTCCTGTATCTTCGCAATAGCCGTATTCACCTTGATCGATACGGTTAATCGCTTGATCAATTTTGATCAGTAGTTTACGTTCACGATCACGGGTGCGAAGTTCCAGCGCGTATTCTTCTTCCAACGTTGCACGGTCTGCAGGGTCAGGAGTTGCTTCTTGCTCTTGCAAGTGCTGGCTGGTCGCGTTGGCATTTTCCAGTAACTGAGCCTTCATGTTCAGTAGGTACTGGCGGAAAAACGCCAGATGCTGACTGTTCATGTAGTCTTCACCGTTATCGTTCTGGATGTCTTGTTCTGTCAAAGGGCGATTTTCCATCTTTTCTACCGTCCATGTTGCTGCACAACAAATAAAGAAGTGTTATAGGGTAAACGCTTCAATTGTGCAAGAATAATATGACAATTTATACTTTATATTTGCCACAAGCAATATCTCTGTTGTCAACAAACAATCAAACGACATAAAAATATTGCGAATATTCTATTAATTTATTATAGACCACCGTACGAGTGCATGCCGGAAAGCCACATATTTACGCCTAAAAAGGCAAAGGTAGTCACTAGCAACCCACCAACCGCCCACCATGCTAAAGCCATTCCTCTTAAGCCTTTGATGAGGCGTAAGTGTAACCAAGCCGCATAGTTTAACCAAACGATGAGTGCCCAAGTCTCTTTAGGGTCCCAAGACCAATAGCCGCCCCAAGCTTCTGCTGCCCATAATGCGCCTAAGATTGTTGCAATGGTGAAAAAGAAGAAACCAATTGCAATTGCTTTATACATTACCTCATCTAGTAGTGTGGATGGTGGTAAAAATTTAGCCATTTTGGTTTGCGTCAGTAACTGTGCCACACCGATCATCGCAGCAAAGGCAAAACCACCGTAACCCACAAAGTTGGCAGGTACGTGAATTTTCATCCAATAAGATTGCAAAGCAGGAATAAGCGGTTGTATTTGTTGAGCGCCACGCGAGACGGTGTACCAAACGGTAAAGACAACCGCTGCATTAATGACGACTAACGCAAAAGGAATGAGTTGCTGGCTTTCGTAACGTTCTGAATAGAATAATGCCACCAATGCAGCAATCAAACAGAAAAGCACAAATACTTCATATAGGTTAGACACGGGAATGTGTCCAACATCTTGACCTAACAGGTAACTTGCATACCAGCGTACAAACATGCCGGTAAAACCAAAACAGGTTCCTGCCCAAACAAGGAATTTTGCGAAGTTGCCTAAGAAGGTGGATTGTCTAAATAGTCCAAGCCAGCCAATGAACAGGGCAAATACATATAAAACCCCCATCCACATGATGGCGGATTGGCTAGATAACCAATATTTCAGGATAAACTTCGTATCTGCATTCGCAAGTGAGCCATCATAGAGTTGGATGGCGAATAAACTGAGCGCCGTCATCGAAACCATGAGCGTGCGAGTTGCTTGCCAGTACCAGCCCAATGCAATAATGCATGGCGTTGCGCCAATCAGAATCCCTTTTTCATAAATATCCATAAAGTCTGCAAATTTGTGAAAAGCAAAGGCGGCACCACCAATCACAAATAGGGCAAACAAAATATCAAAAAGGTTTGGCTTAAACCATTTTTCCTGAGTAGAGATGGTTTGCTGATTTGCCAATTCCATCACGATTTCTCCGTTGGTGTGACCAATAGCTGCTGCAACTCTGATAAGTGCTGTTGGTACAATTGCTCAAACTGTTGATGCTTGCGGTTCCCTGACATGGCAAACATCACTTTATCTTTTTGGATCACTAGCCATACCCGATATTCTTGAATGTAGAACATGGCAAAAATACCAATAACGAGCAGCAAACAGCCCAAATAGACTAGATTTTTAGCCGGTGCACGTGCAATCTGAAATCCACTGGCTTGAATTTGCTGAAAATTAGTTAGCTGCAAGTATACAGGGGTTCCGTAATCATTTAATGCGCTCATCGAGACGAGACTATCTAGGACAAACCGCATTTCATCTCCAGAGACATTTTGTTGTTGGCTACTCTTTTTATACGCCTCTAATGCAGCTGTTTGTAAGATCTTCATGTAAATGCCAGCAACCTCATTGCGTTTGTCCTGCGGGACACTTGCTTTGAGTTGTTCGTCTAGCGCTGGGAAGCCTCCTTTGGCAAAGGTGGCCAAGACCCGTTCCGCACTATCTACAAACTGGACCCTAAATGTCTCAGATAACGCACTGCTACTTAATGCTTGGTTGGCAGTGAGGTTTGCTAAGTTTTCTCGCTCCTCAGGATTCAGTAGTAGGGCTCTTAGTTTCATAAAGCCCGTAATTTCACCGTTGCGATCGGCAGGAAAGCGGAAGTAGCGATAGGGGTCTTGCACCCGTGTTTTCATGCCACTGATGAAGTACGGTGCACCTTCAAGGGTAACCGGTTGCATATAGTTGATATATTCAATCGCCTGACCAGTTGCATCTCTCCATTTGAAGGTAATACTAGGGCCCACATTGTGTAATGTTTTTGGCTTGGTCACTTTGGCCGCATCTTGCATATCTCCCTTGAAACGATCGACAAAGTCTTGTTTTGCTTTGTCTTCTGTGCGGTCAAAGTTTTCAATATTGAAGAAGCGGAAGTCACCTAGCTCTAGTGAGGCGGGTTTTCCTGCGAGTGCTAATTGTTTTGTGCTTTGAGAAACGCCCTCAACTGCGGAAGCTTCTTCGCTTGGAGAGGCGAGATTCCAAGACTTCAAGGAAACAGGAGAGCCGCCATCGCCAAAACTTGCTTGATAGATGGCAATGCCGTCAACAATCACCGGGTGGTTTACACTGGTGGTTCCGTTAATCACTTTGCCTGAGTCTTTCATCGTAACCACGATGTCGCTAGCAAATTTTTTAGGCTGACCAGTAGGGTAGTGCTCTACATGAAACTTCTTGAGCGTGACGAGAAAAGGTAGTTCTTGAACGAAATAGCCATCTTTATGGTTGAGAAATAGGACATCGGTGCTGCTTCCTTCAGGAATCGTTACATTGCCTCTAAAGGTTGGATTACTGGTAGGAAGTTTACTAGATTCTGGAATTTCGCTTACTCGTAAATCTCTTTTTTCCACGTGCTTGCCGTTGAACCACTCTTGCGCTCTGATAAATAAATTGCCATCAGCCAAACCACCAACGCAGATTAAGATAATCGCTGCATGTGCGAAAAAGTAACCTAACTTTTGAAAGGTTCCTTTTTTCCCTGCAAGTAGTAAATGACCGTCATTTTGTTTTTCTTTGAAACGGTAGTTATGTTTGCTTAAAAAACTTTGCAGTTTTTCTTGGGTGTTTGCTGAATTGGAAACGTCAAAGGATTGCTGGTGTTTAAACAGTGAGAGCGAGTTAAGCGTGGCATTTTCACGATAACTTCGCATTTCTTTTAAGAATTGTGGGGTGTGTCGATAAATGCAAAGACCGGTGGATAAAACCAAGAAGGCCATAATGCCTAAAAACCAGCCTGCACTGTAGATATTATAAAAGCCTAAGCGTTTAAAAATTTCAAACCAGAACGGTCCAAATTCAACTAGGTAGCCTGTGTAAGATTCATTTTGCTTAATGATGGTACCAATAATGGAGGCTAAAGCAATAACCACCAATAAGGTGACGGCAAACCGCATTGAACTGAGTAATTCGTATACCGAATAGGCTCTGGAATGTTTCCGCACAATATACCTGACAAAATTTAAATGAGCCCTAAAGGCAAAGCGTAGAACCTTAACTAGACTGCGTGAGTAATATTAAGTTCCAAACGATAAAAGCAAAACAAGGCTATCGGATGATAGCCTTGTTATGTGCTAGCGCGATTGCGTCTAGTCAATGCCCGATTAATTTGTTAAATCAGGCAGTTAACTAATTAACGTAGGCCGGCAATGTATTCTGCTACTTGTTTGATCTCGGTGTCAGACATACGAGACGCAGCAGTGCGCATCATCTTGTTTACATCGTTTGCACGTTGACCAGAGCGGAAAGCATTTAGCTGAGCAACAATGTAATCACTGTGTTGTCCTGCTAGGCGAGGATATTGCACTGGAATGCCAGCGCCGCTTGGGCCGTGACATGCCATACAGGCTGGAACACCTTTGGCCGCAATACCACCACGGTAGATGCGCTCACCTGCTGCGGCTACGTCTTTACCTTGGCCTTTGCCTGGTTTTGGTTTTTGCATAGAGTAGTAAGCTGCAACATTAGCAATATCTGTATCAGACAGTGCTGTCACAATGCCGCGCATTGGGTTTGCACCACCGCGCCAGTCTTCTGGTTTTTTCGGATCCATTGGCGCTTTGAACTGTTTCAGCTGTTTCTCAATGTATTCAGCGTGTTGACCGGCTAGTTTTGGGTTGGCTGGCACCGCACTATTGCCGTCCGCTGCGTGACAGGCTGCACATACCGTGCTGGCGATTTGTTGACCTTTGCTTGGGTCGCCCTTCACTGGTTCACCAGCCAAGGCAAACGGAGCGATGACTGTGGCGATCAATGCGGCCACAATACGGGTACGCTTCATGAATAAAACTCCTAGCTATGAATAAAATTCTTGCTGGCTGGCGTCACAGACAAACAACATCTTTTGCGCGAAAAGGTAATAAATTGCGCAGTCAGACTTTCGCCACCATTCTAAACACGCTATTCTAAACACCTTTTGTTAGATGCGCTATATCGCCACGCCCCAATGCCTAGTCTTCAGCAGCTTAAATTCTTTATTACCGTCAATCATTTGTCAGATTTGCCACAGACATTAGCCGAAGTGGCTTTTGCGGGGCGATCCAACGCGGGCAAATCGAGTGCTATTAATACGTTGGCCAAACACACCCGCTTGGCTTTTACGAGTAAAACACCTGGTCGTACACAACATATTAACTTTTTCCAAATTACTGACGGCGTTCATGTCGTGGACTTGCCCGGCTATGGATATGCGCAAGTGCCAAATGCCGTCCGTAAACATTGGGAAGGTTTGTTGGGCGATTATTTAAGACTTCGCGAGCAATTAAAAGGCTTGGTGGTGATTATGGATAGCCGCCATCCATTAAAAGATCTGGATTGGCAGATGTTGGAGTGGTTTGCGCCAACGAAAAAGCCGATTCACATTTTATTGACTAAAGCTGACAAGTTAACGCGTCAGGAATGTGCGAAGCAGTTAAGTCTGGTGAAAAAAGCAGTTGCTGACTGGCCGCAAGTGTCAGTGCAGCTTTTCTCTAGTTTAAAAAAATCTGGTGTTGAAGAAGCTGAGGCGACCGTTCTTTCTTGGTTGTATCCTGCGGAACCTGAAGAGGTTAGTGAAGTTTTGTAAAGATGATGATTGATTGGAACTTTGCTGGAGTAGGTCACTCTTACTCTTGAGCGCTACGAGCTCCCCGCTTTCCTCCCTGAGCGGGTGCCTTGTTCTAATAATCAAGGTTTTGGCCCCGGATCTTAGAAGACCCGGGGTTTTTTATTTTGTACTAGCTTGTTTTACTCGGTCGGGGGCTGCTGCTGTTCGGTTTTGATGTGATTGTTTTTTACACGGACATAATGTTCGGCAGAGTATTTTAGAAAGCCAAGTTCTTTTTCGGTTAGTGGCCGGACCGCCTGTGCTGGGCGCCCAATGTATAAATAACCAGATGCAAGTGTTTTTCCTGGTGAAACTAAACTGCCGGCTCCAATCATGACTTTATCTTCGATCACGACATCATCCATAATGATGGACCCCATTCCGACGAGTACCTCATTTCCAATTTTGCAGCCATGAAGTACGACATTGTGGCCAATTGTGACGTAATCTCCAATAATAAGTGGAGAGCCATTCGGTTTCTCTGGTGTTTTGTGAGAAACATGGCACATCGTGAGGTCTTGGACATTGCTAAAGTTGCCAATTTCAATATGATTAACGTCACCCCGTAGCACCGCGTTACACCAGATAGAGCTGTCTTTTCCTAATTTAACATCGCCAATGACTTGGGCGCTGGCGTGTACGTAACAACCTTCCTCGATTGTGGGGGTTGTCTCTAAGTAAGCAGAGATAGTCATATTGAAATCCAAGTATGAAAAGAATAAATGAATTTTACTTGAGTATTGGCAAGATGGCCGTATCTATATCTAATCAAGACCGTAAAACGGTTAAATGCGAACAAACCATATTGTGAATGGCTTCCAGTTTTTAGATGATGTAATTGATTGGTTGCAACACACAATACCTAATTCATGCGAAAGAAGATGTTGATGAGTAATCCTCTATTACTGGCCGATGGCCTTCCACGATTTTCCAGTGTAAAACCAGAGCATCTCTCGCCTGCAATGGATGAATTGCTTGCTAATGCAAGCGCAGTCATTGCTCAGCTAACTTCGCAGAATGAGCTACCAAGCTGGAATAACTTAATCGAACCACTAGATATCGCTTTAGAGAAACTCTCTAGAGCCTGGGGCGTGGCAGGGCATTTAAATGCGGTGGTGAATACGCCTGAATTAAGAGATGCCTACAATGAAAATTTACCGAAAGTAACTGAGTTCTATACAGCACTTGGCCAGAACGAGGCGCTGTATCACCTTTATAAGCAGTTGGTGACAAGCGAGTGGTATAAGAATGAAGCAACATCAGAGCAGCAGCGCTTTTTGCAAAATGAACTAAGAGATTTTCGCCTGTCTGGTGCGGAGTTGTCTGAAGCCGATAAGGTTCGTTTTGCTGAGATTCAGTCAGAAATGGCGGAGTTGTCGAATCAGTTTTCAAATCATTTATTAGATGCAACAGATGCTTATGTAAAGTATGTGGAAGATGAATCCGAACTAACTGGTATTCCAGAAGAAATGCTAGAAATGTATCGCCAAGCAGCCGAAGAAGAGAATAAAACAGGTTTTAAGCTAACACTGCAAATGCCTTCCTATTTGCCTGTGATGCAATACGCAGAAAATCGAGCGTTACGAGAAGAGTTGTATCGTGCCTATGTAACAAGAGCCTCTGAGTTTGGGCCGCAAGCGTTAGACAATGGCCCGGTGATGACGCGCCTACTTGTACTGCGCGATGAAGAAGCTAAATTGTTAGGCTTTAGTGATTTCTCTGCGCTATCGATTGAAGCAAAGATGGCAGACTCTTCAAAAACGGTGATTTCGTTTTTAAAAGACCTTTCTGCTAAAGCTAAGCCATTTGCTAAATCAGATATGGGTAGCTTGAGGGCCTTTGCCGGACAATTGGCAATTGATGATATGCAAATGTGGGATGTGCCATTTGTGTCAGAAAAACTAAGGCAATCGGCTTATGATTTTTCTGAGCAAGAAGTAAGACGTTATCTGCCTGAGCATAAAGTGTTGGCTGGCTTGTTTAAAGTTATACAAACATTATTTGATGTGAAGGTTGTTCAGACAGAGGCTGAGGTGTGGCATCCGACAGTACGTTTTTATAGTATTAAAAATAAAGATGACAGCTTGGTTGGTCAGTTCTACTTGGATCTTTATGCCCGTTCAGGTAAGCGAGGTGGTGCCTGGATGGATGATGCGATTACGCGCTGCCAAAGAACTGCTTCACCGCTTCAGTATCCAGTTGCCTACTTAGTTTGTAACTTCCCTGCGCCAGTAGGTGACGAGCCTGCATACTTTAGCTTTGACGATGTAATCACCCTGTTCCACGAGTTTGGTCACGGCTTGCACCACATGCTAACTGAAGTGTCTGTTCGTGGTGTATCGGGTATTAATGGCGTGGAGTGGGATGCCGTCGAGTTGCCTAGCCAGTTTATGGAGAATTTCTGCTGGGAGTGGTCTGTATTGGAAGAGATGACCGAACATGCCGATACGGGTGAGCGGATGCCTAAGTCCTTGTTTGATAAGATGTTGGCAGCAAAGAACTTCCAAAGTGGTATGCAGATGGTGCGCCAACTAGAATTTTCTCTGTTTGATTTAATGATCCATGATGGACGGACATTTACGCAGGTAAGCGACATTCAACAAGTGCTAGACAATGTGCGTAAAGATGTCGCTGTTGCGATCCCGCCTGAGTACAATCGTTTTCCAAATAGTTTTGGCCATATCTTTGGCGGTGGATATGCGGCGGGCTACTATAGTTATAAGTGGGCAGAGGTATTATCTGCGGATGCATTCTCTGCATTTGAAGAAGAGGGCGTTTTAAATACCGAAACGGGGACGCGTTTCCGACAAGAGATTTTAGCAGTTGGTGGAAGTCGGCCGGCGATGGACTCTTTTGTTGCGTTTAGAGGCAGACAGCCGGCGGCCGATGCATTATTAAGACACAATGGTTTGGCTTGAGTAAATTGTTGTTTAACTTGTGGGGAATCGGTTGACCAATTGTTCTATTGATATGAAAATTGAATAATTCGACCTCAAATATTGTTGCAGGGAATAGTTGCATGCTAAATAAATTGCTAAAAAACATCTCGCTTTCGATGGCTCTGATTGCATTAAGTGGCGTTGCTACTGCTCAGATTTATGTATGGACTGACCCTGCAACGGGCAAAAAGGTTTACTCAGACCAACCCCCTCCTGCAAATGCGAAGGATGGACAGGTTAAAAACTTGGGCGGGAATGTTGTTTCTTCCGGTGGTTTGCCATTTGCAGTGCAAGATGCAATGAAGCGTAATCCTGTTGTGCTGTACGCAAATAAATGCGATTTGTGTATCAAAGCAGTAACCTTGTTGAATAATCGAGGTATTCCATTTTCGCAGAAGAACCCTGAGACAGAAGGTGCTTCAGCTGAGCAATTGAAAAAATTGGTTGGCTCGCTGCAGGTACCGGTATTGACTGTCGGTACAAAAGTGTTGAAGGGGTATGATGAGGCAGCATGGACAGCTGCGCTTGATGCTGCTGGGTATCCAAAAACTAGTATGCGAGGGGTTAAGTCGGTAGATGATGCTTCTAAGCCTACAGGGAGTGCGAGTGCAGGATCCGCTCCTGCCGCAAACAAATCATCTTCAGGAAGTGCAGGATCTTCCTCATCATCTAGCACAACAAGTTCGTCTAGTAGTAGCGCCTCTTCAAGTGCAGGATCATCTAGTGCGCCAATTAAACCGCCTGGTGAATAAAGCTCTTTTGTTCTAAAAGCCGCATGAACATCATGCGGCTTTTTTATTTTGTTGGCGTATTTTTTCCATCGCTAAGCCATTGAACACATCTACCCATTTCTTGCTAAATTGTGCATTTGCACAGGCATTGATTTCAGATACTGCGCGCAATAACGATTTGCCATAGGTGCGATCTGCACGCGGGTTAGTCATGGAGAAAAACGCATCGACAATGGCTAAGATTTTCGCGCCATCACAAATAGCATCTTCTTTTAGCCCTTTCGGATAGCCTCTGCCGTCTACTCTTTCATGGTGCTGCATGACCATTACCGAAGCTGGTTGCCAGTTAGGCATTCGCATCAATATTTCGCTGGCAAAAACGGGGTGTGCATGAATGCCTTCTAATTCATTGGCTTCATATTTTCCCATTTTTTGAAGTTGGGACTCTGGCAGTAAAGCCATTCCAAAATCATGTAGATAGACAGCTGCTGCGAGTTGTTTTTCATTGATGGGTTTGCCTGCCGCGCGGTTGATCGCCATAGCTAAGGTCATTTGAAATTCTGTTCTGCCAGACCAGAATGGATTTTTATTGTCAAATAACTTGGATAAGCGAGCGAAAAAGGCTAGGTCTGCGTCTAAGTCGGCAGAGGTGTTTTTTTCAGTTGGGTCTGCCGGGTTGTCGGTTTCCGTCGTGGGGGCGTATCTACCTGACATTAAATCGATAATTTGTATGGCAAGTTCATCTGCTTGTGCTGCTGGACATGTGGGTAATTTCATCAGCTCCTCTTCTATTACCCCTGGTTCGAAACCCGCTAATGTTCGGACATTAGAGACTTGTACAGCCATTTCCCGTAAACGATCTAGCGACAAAAGGATGACTTCACCAATCACGCCACTACAGGGAAAGCTTCCTTTTTTTACAGCGGAAAGAACCTCTTCTATTTTGTGGGCGTAGTTTACCAATGGGTCACATTGGCACATAGCGAAGTTTCCCTTGATAGAATGGACTTCTCTGTAAATATCATTCATCAATTCTGTATAGCTAGGGTCTTCGATGAGTTGGTTAATATCGGGTTCAATGCGCTCCATGGACTCATCCATTAATCCAATAACTTCAGGAAGAAGCGATAGGTTTGTTTTTCCGAGATCCATCTGAAAGAACCTTTAGCGCAAGTATGATGTTTTGATGTATTTAAGTGTCTCTTTATCGTTTTATAGATAATAAAAATTGGGATTGCAAACTGCTTTTTTTGAGAGGTAAGGTGAATAATGCTGCTGTATTTACATGGGTTTCAATCGAGCCCTCGGTCTGCAAAGGCATGGGAATTAGGTCGGTATATCGATGCGCTAGGTAGGAGTGACCTAATGGTGCCGATGTTGCCTGATCGGCCAATGGCGGCGGCAGATGTGATGTGCGAGTTAGTGGAAAAGTCATCTGAACCATTGTGTTTGGTGGGGAGTTCGCTTGGTGGCTTTTACGCGCAATGGTTGGCCGAAAAGTATGCATTACCGGCTATTTTGATTAATCCTGCGGTGGAGGCGCCGACTTTACTTGCTTCAAGACTAGGTCTGCATCGCAATCCCTATACGGGTTGTGAATATCGCTTAACGGATCTGGATTTGGCGGTGTGGCGGCAAATGGCATTGCCAGTTACTAATCCTGATCGATATTGGCTGATGCAGCAAAAAGGCGATGAGGTACTCGATTATCAGGCTGCAGTTGCTCATTTTCAGGGGGCAAAGATCACTTTAGAAGAGGGTGGCTCGCATCGATTTGATGGGTTTGATGTTTGGTTGCCTCAAATTATTTCTTATGCAGACAGTCAGGCGGTAATGCCTCGTTCTCCGGTATAATGGCCTATTAATTTTTTGATTTCAGTGTTGCGTTTGTCATGAATGTATTGTTTGAAGAAGATGGAAGTTTCAAAGTCGGCCACGTGATGAGTGAAGCAGAGGCTTCCTTGCAAATAGAGAGTGTGTCTGGCAAGCGCAGCAAAATTAAAGCCTCAAACGTGATGTTGCGATTTAAAGAGTCATTAAGTGATTTTTTAAAGTTAGCTGAACAGCAGGCTGAAGAGTTAGACGTCGATTTTTTGTGGGAAATGGCGCCTGATGAAGAGTTTGGCTTTCTCGAATTTGCCGCTGATTATTACGGGGTATCGCCGGTGGCAAGCGTGCAATCTGCTGCGATGTTAATCCGACTACATGCAAACCCGATGTACTTTTATCGTAAAGGTAAAGGTCGATTTAAAGCTGCGCCAGAGGAATCGTTAAAGGCTGCGATTGCAGGGCAAGAGAAAAAACGTCTTCAAGCCGAAGAAATTGCCAAGATGGCAGATATGCTCGTCAATGGCCAATTGCCAGAGCGTTTTCCGCCTCAAGTTCGTCATCTCTTGTATAAGCCTGATAAAAATTGCGTGGAATATAAAGCACTTGAACTGGCCATGCAGTCGTCTGCAAAGTCTGCTTTGCAGCTTTTGATTGAGGCGGGCGGTGTAACTAGCCATCACGATTATCATTTGGGCGCATTCTTATTTGAATACTTCCCTAAAGGAACTGCGTTTCCTGAGGTAGAGTTGGCAACGGTTGATTTGTCTGATTTGCCAAAATCAACATCGAAAGCTTTTTCGATTGATGATGCCGCAACAACTGAAATTGATGATGCTTTTTCTGTGGAATGGATGCCTGATGGCGGCGCGAAAGTGGGTATTCATATCGCGGCACCTGCACTAGGTATTGAGAAAGGCGGCTCGATTGATGAAATCGCTATGAGCCGTTTGTCGACGGTTTATATGCCGGGCAATAAAATTACGATGTTGCCGGAAAATCTGGTTTCTCAATTTACCTTGCAAGAAGGACGCGTTTGTCCTGCATTATCATTGTATGTCTTAGTGACGCCATCAGGTGAGATTTCACCGGATATTACGCGCTTAGAAATGATCGAAGTCGTTGCAAACCTTCGGCATGATGCGCTTGAGCCAGTCTTTAATGAAGAAACATTGGCAAATGAAGGCGCGCCAGATTACCCGTGGAAACGTGAGCTAACCTTGTTGTGGAAGTTGGCGAATCAACTCGAGGTGAATCGAGGTAAGGCGGATGCGAATCGTCCAACCCAGCTAGATTATGGTTTTGTGATCGACGGCGAACACGTCTCTATTGTGCCTCGCAAGCGAGGGTCTCCAATGGATAAACTGGTCTCTGAGTGGATGATCTTAGTGAATAGCCATTGGGGTAAATTGCTGGCTGATCATGATATTCCTGCTATTTACCGCGCACAGTCTGCCGGCAAGGTGCGGATGACCACTAGAGCGGAGCCTCACCAAGGTTTAGGGGTTGCTCAATATGCTTGGTCTAGCTCTCCTTTGCGTCGTGCGGTCGATTTAATTAACCAACGTCAATTAATTGCTTGCTGCCAAGAGACAAAAGCCCCGTATCCAAAAGGGCAAGATCTCTTTGTGCCGATGCGCGAATTTGATGCGACCTATAGTGCCTATCTGAGTTTTCAAGATCGCATGGAAAACTATTGGTGCCTAAGATATCTTGAGCAAGAATCCATTACCGAACTCGATGGCGTTGTGTTACGAGATGGGCAAGCAGTTCGGTTGCAGGGCATGCCGCTAGTGGTTAAGCCAGAAGCAATGCCCGTGTTGCCACAAGGAAGTAATGTGCGGGTGAAGGTGCTCGAATTAAACTTCTGGCAGAACAGCGCAAGGATTCTATTTGTTAAGTCTGATCAAGTGGCGTTAGCGGAAGAAGATGTGCAAACCGAGGATATGACGAATGCGTGACAGTGAGGCTTTGCTCGCTTAGAATGCACACTGTTCACGGAGTCCCTATGGCATCGGTTTCTGACAAAAAATCTACTCGTTTTTCTCCCGCACTGATGGTGGAATTTGCGCCGCCTAGAAAGCCGCGTACTTGGCCGCTGTGGAGTGCATTAGCATTATCACTAGTGCTCCATGCTGGGGTGATCAAAACCCATTTTGTTGATCCGATGTTAGATGCTTTTTCCAAAGTGCCGCGCAAGCTAGAAGTGGTGCTAGTGAATGCGAAGCACAAAAAACCGCCTGTCGACGCCCAAGCATTGGCGCAAGCTAACCTAGATGGTGGTGGCAATACCGATGCAGATCGCATGGCCAAATCGCCGCTACCAGCGATGGATAATGATCTAAAAGGCGATGATTATGAGCAGTTGCAAAAGAAACAGCAGGCATTAGCTGCAGAGGCACAAGAGCTTATTCGCCAAATCCATCAGCAAAAAACGTCAAAAACCCAGGTCGATGTCGAGAAATTAAAACCGCAAGAGGTGGGCGTGCCTACGGATGTTGGGGATGCAGAGCTTCAAAAGCAGCTTGATATTGCACGTTTAGAGGCGCAGCTAACGAAAGAGTACGAGGCTTATCAGAAAAAACCACGTCGTAAATATATTACGGCGAGAACGCGAGAAAGTAGTTCTGCACTGTATTACAGTGTGTGGAAAAATAAAGTGGAGCATGTGGGTGAGCTAAACTACCCGAAAGGTCTGTATGGCTCCCTAAAGCTCGTGGTGACGATTCGCAAAGATGGCTCTTTGGACGATGTCGAAGTCATCAAGAGTTCTGGCAATAAAAAATTGGACGTAGCTGCAGCAAAAGTAGTGATGCTAGCCGGGCCATTTCAAGCGCCTGGTGCTGCTGTGTTAGGTGAAGATAACCGATTGTCGATCATCTCCACCTTTACGTTTACCAATACGGGTAAGCTAAATAGCACCTTAGAAAACGAATAGGCGATTAGCCTTTTGCAATTTTAAAGAGGGCGAGCGCCGCTTCCCTCTGCGTTGCATGGTCGACAATCGGCTTGGGGTAGTTTTTGCCTAGTGTTACCCCTGCTATTTCTAGGGTTTGCCTGTCAGCCAACCAAGGGGCATGAATCCATTTGTTGGAAAGATTGGCTAACTCTGGTACATACCTTCGAATAAATTTCCCTTCCGCATCAAATTTCTCACTTTGGCTAATAGGATTAAAAATTCGAAAATATGGCTGTGCATCACATCCTGTACTCGCCGACCATTGCCAGCCACCACTGTTGGCTGCCAAATCAAAATCTAATAGTTGTTCTGCAAACCACGCCTCGCCTAAGCGCCAATCTACTAATAGGTCTTTGACTAAAAATGATGCCGCAACCATGCGAAGTCGGTTGTGCATATAACCACTTTGGCTAAGTTGTCTCATCGCGGCATCAACGATTGGATAGCCGGTTTCCCCTTTTTTCCATGCGTCTAACCATGCCTGATTGTTTGGAAAGGCAAGGTTTTGATATTCCGCCTTAAACGATGAGTGAACGACATGAGGGAAATGCCAAAGAATTTGGTGATAAAAATCCCGCCAAATAAGTTCGCTTAACCAGGTGTTGGCGCCTGATGAGCTATCGTGCATGGCAAAGTTGGCCAGCTGGCGGATGGACACGGTGCCAAACCGTAAGTGGATTGATAGATAAGAAGGGCCTTTTATGGATGGGAAGTCTCTGGTTTGATGGTAAAAAGGTAGGCGATGGATAAAGTCTTGCCATAATTTTTCAGCCCCATCTTCGCCTGAAAAGACATTTTTCGTGGCTAATGGTTGTGGTTCAAACCCTAGTGCTTCCAATGGCATCCAATCGTAGCCCGTTACTTTTGCTAGTTGGCCAGTATTCGGTTTGGAGGGGTACGCGCGTAAGTAAAACGGCGTTACTTTTTTTAGCCAAGCGTTTTTATATGGGGTAAATACGGTATAAGGTTTTCCGGCTTGGGTAAGGACTTCATCCTTTTCAAAGATGACTTGATCTTTAAAGTCACAAAGCAGACAGTCGAATGTGCTTAGCTGTTCGGCTACTGCCTGATCTCGTTCGATAGCAGCGGGTTCGTAATCTCGATTGCAAAAGACTGCTGTGGCGCCGACGGCTTGGGCAAATTCGGGTATGCAGGTACGAGGGTCTCCCTGCAAAATATGTAACTTACTGCCTTGCTTGATGAGCGCTTCATGAAGTTGTAAGCAGCTTTCCCAGATAAATGTCACGCGTCGATCTTCTTTGGAGAGCTGAGACAATATGGTGGTATCAAAGACAAAGACCGGCAATATGGGCGCATTTGTCTTAATGGCATGGTAAAGCGCGGCATGGTCAGCTAGTCTTAAATCTCTTCGAAACCATAAAATTACCGGTCTTGTCATGGAGCTATCTTTCCCAAAAATCATCAAGATGCAGAGTGATAAGTATTATCCGAAGTCGACTTAGTTTGAGTCGTAATCCCACTTTAGCGTCAAGCTGTGAGATAATTTGCTTATGGAAAATGTCAATCTTACCCATCACTTCCTAATTGCCATGCCTAATATGCAAGATCCTCATTTTATGAGGACGATTGCCTATATTTGTGAGCACAATGAGCGTGGCGCTTTAGGCATTATTGTAAACCGTCCGACGGATCTCACGTTAAAAGAACTATACGAGCAAGTTGATATCCCGCTAGAAGACGAGGAAATTGGCAAGCAGCCCGTGTTCTTTGGCGGTCCGGTACAAATGGACAGAGGGTTTGTTTTGCATCGCCCTGTTGGCAGTTGGTCTTCTACCATGGCAATGAATGGTGATCTTGCACTGACAACTTCAAAAGATATTCTACAAGCAATTGGCCAGCATCAAGGCCCAACCCATTTTATGTTAACGCTAGGATACTCTGGGTGGGATGCCGGGCAGTTGGAAGAGGAAATTGCGCAGAATGCATGGTTAACTGTGCCTGCGACGCATGAAGTGATTTTTGATGTGCCAGTGGAGAATCGATTCGAGGCGGCGATCTCTCAGTTAGGTATCGATTTAATGAATTTATCTGATCAAGCTGGGCACGCATGACCGAAGACGTCTTTCCAGCGCCGCTTCTGCCAAAAGCTGGATGGCAATTGCCTTCCCAAGGGACTGTACTTGGGTTTGATTTTGGAGAAGCAAGAATTGGGGTGGCAACGGGTGATTTGTTCATGCGACTTGCCACGCCATTGCAAGTCATTAGTGAAACACTGACGGATAAGCGTTTTGCTGCCATTGAAGCAATCATTAAAGAATGGCAACCCGTTTGGCTAGTGGTTGGCCGGCCATCTTATCCCGATGGTGGAGCGCATCCCGTTGCCGCTTTAACAGAAAGATTTGGGCGTCGTTTATATGGTCGCTTTAATCTTCCTGTCACATGGATAGATGAACGTTATACCTCTAGTGTGGCGAGCCGTTTATTGTGGGATCAGCAAATTAAAGCAAAGCAGCATAAAGGTAAGTTAGACCAGCTAGCTGCGCAACAAATATTACAAGATTTTTTTGATCATCATTCTCATGGTGGCTGAAGTAGTCACATGACCTGGAGTCGATAAATATGGAATTTTTGGGTAGCCATCTTATTTCAGCAGAACAGTTATCAAGAGAAGATATTGCGACGGTGTTTAGAACTGCGGCAATGCTAGAGCCTGTGGCGCAAGGCCAAAAAATCACGCAAGTATTAAATGGCGCAGTGCTAGCAAACTTGTTTTTTGAACCATCAACACGTACGCGTATTAGCTTTGGCGCCGCCTTTTCACGCCTAGGTGGACGCGTGTTAGATACTACCGGATTCGAGTTCTCTAGCTTTGCTAAGGGTGAGTCAATTTATGATACAAGCCGTGTGATTTCTGGTTACGCAGATGTAATGGTGGTTCGTCATCCTCATTTAGGTGCGGTCAAAGAATTTTCTGAAGCGAGTTGTGTTCCGGTGATTAATGGTGGCGATGGTCCAGGCGAACACCCAACACAAGCGTTGCTAGACTTGTATACCTTGTCTAAAGAATTAGAAAGATCGCCAGAGCAGTTTGATGGTATTCGGATTGCCCTAGTAGGTGACTTGAAATACGGTCGTGCGGTTCGTTCATTGGCAAAGTTGATGGCATTGTTTAATAACATTACCTTCAATTTAGTGGCGCCAGATGAACTACAAATGCCGCAATCGATGGTGGATTACCTAGAGGCGCGTGGCCACACAGTTTACAAAACGGCCAATCTAGAAGATGGATTGGATGAAGTCGATGCCATCTATACCACACGCATTCAAGAAGAGCGTTTCCCGAACCCAGAAGATGCAGAACGTTTTCGTGGTAGTTACACCATTAATCGTGATGTGTTTTCCCGTGTGTGCCGTCCAGATGCTGTGTTAATGCATCCGTTACCGCGAGATAACCGCACTGAAAACTGTGAGTTGAATAACGACCTGAATGACCATCCTCAACTCGCGATTTTCCGTCAAACCGACAATGGTATCCCTGTTCGCATGGCATTGTTTGCACTAGTGCTAGGCGTGGTTGATGAGATCCCCGGTTCATTGCGCGACCCTCGTTGGCAAAATCGTCGTCGTTATTTTTAATACACTATTAATCACTGTAGGCTGGCATCAAGTTGCCAGCCTTTTTCATTTCTTTAGGAACTGAACGTGGATGTCATTTTATTAATCAAAGCCGCCATCATGGGGGTGGTTGAAGGCTTAACAGAGTTCCTACCTGTCTCTAGTACGGGGCACTTGATTGTAGCGGGTGACCTGATTAACTTTTGGACAAAAGAGAAGGCGGATGTTTTTGAGATCGTGATTCAGTTGGCTGCCATTTTGGCGGTTTGCTGGGAGTTTAGAGCACGAATCAAAGATGTGGTGACTCGATTACCTTATGAGCGCTCTGCCCGGAAATTTGTGATTAATCTATTCATTGCCTTTTTGCCTGCGGCAATTTTAGGTGTGTTGTTTATTAAAAAAATTAAAGAGCATTTATTTAACCCTGTTGCAGTGGCAACTGCCTTGGTACTTGGTGGTTTAGTCATCTTATGGGCAGAGAAACGTCAGCCTCGCGTGCGTGTGCACGAAGTGGATGAAATGAGCTATGGTGACGCACTAAAAATTGGTTTGGCCCAAGCGTTGGCGTTGATTCCTGGAACTAGCCGCAGTGGTGCAACCATTATTGGTGGTTTGCTATTTGGCTTGTCACGTAAAGCCGCAACCGAGTTTTCATTCTTCTTAGCGATTCCCGTGATGTTTGCTGCAACGGCAAAAGAACTCTGGGGCGTTATTCATCCTAAAGCTGGCGCCGCACATATTGCCTTTACGTCTGCCGATTGGTTAGTGTTTGGTGTTGGTTGTTTCACTGCATTTATCAGTGCGTTTATTGCCGTGCGTGGCTTGCTACGGTTCGTGTCACGTCACGATTTCTCTGTTTTTGCATGGTATCGGGTTGTTTTTGGCGGCATTATTCTGGCCACATGGTACTGGGGCATTGTTAGCTGGGCTTCATAAGGAATCGGTATGTCAGAAGATAAATATCAAGCCGCTACCGCACTTACTCATTTAGGTAGAGAGCCAAAATCGGTTCAAGGACCGGTTAATCCCGGCGTGATTCGCGCTTCTACTCAACTATTCCCCAATACGAAAGAACTATTGGCAGCAAATGGTACACGTTGGGCGTATGGCCGTTATGGAACACAAACCCATGCGGCGTTAGAGTCAGTGCTGTGTGAGCTAGAAGGCTTTGAGGGCTGCTTGCTGACGCCATCTGGATTGTCTGCGGTCACAGTCACGTTGCTTGGTTTATTGCGTACAGGTGATCATTTGCTAATGCCTGATAGCGTTTATGACCCAAGCCGTCATTTTTGCGATCACGTTTTGCGTGAAAATGGTGTGGAAGTCACGTTCTACGATCCACTCATCGGCGCTGAAATCGCGACTCTGATCCAGACAAATACAAAAGTCGTATTTGTTGAGTCGCCGGGCTCTCATACGTTTGAAGTGCAGGATATCCCTGCGATTGCGAAAGTGGCGCATGACGCCGGCGCTATCGTGGTGTCAGATAGTACTTGGGCAACACCGATCGGCTGGGTGCCCCAAGCATTGGGAATTGATGTCTCTGTTCATGCGGCGACAAAGTACATCGGTGGGCATTCTGATGTCATGATGGGGGTGGTGTTAGCCTCTGGTGCCGCGTTCAGTAAAATTAAAGCAATGCATAAGTTACTGGGGCTGGCAGTGAGTGCAGACGAAGCATCGCTCGCCCTTCGCGGTGTGAGAACGCTATCTACCCGGATGAAACAGCATGCGAAAAATGGATTGGCGATTGCTCATTGGTTAGCAACACAACCAGAGGTGGAAACGGTGCTGTATCCGCCACTGACTGGTGCGCCGGGGCATGAACTCTGGAAGCGAGACTTTAATGCTTCCGTTGCCGCGAGCCTCATGGGCGTGGTGTTTAAATCATCGGTTCATCGTGCAGCCGCAGTGAGCTTGGTCGATACAGTGAAACTATTTGGGATTGGGTATAGCTGGGGCGGATATGAGAGTCTTATTCTCGCTTCGAAACCTGCTGCCAGTCGGACTCAAACTGCAGATAGATGGCAAAATGCCATGGTGCGTATTCATGTTGGTCTTGAAGATCCAGAAGATCTTATCCGAGATTTGGAGCAAGGGTTTTCTGCGTTAAGACAAGCAATGTAGTGGTAGTTGGGTTGATTTCATTTGCGTTGGATCAATCCTGTTTTTTTACATATTTTGTGTTGCATGGCATTATGATGGCTGTGTAATTTGGATGATGTCATGGGCTGGATTTCTTTATCAATTCTTTCGTCAAGCGAAGAGGCTGAAAAGCTTTCGGATGCATTGTTTGAGCTAGGCGCGCTTTCTGTCAGTATTGAAGACGCACATGCTGGGACGGAACAAGAGCAACCGCTATTTAATGAGCCGGGCGAAGCGGTCGATTCTTTGTGGAATCATAGCCGAGTGCTTGCTTTACTGCCGGAAGATAGTGATGCCGAAGCGTGGGTAAATGCGCTGGTCGAAGGATTGGGGTGGGATCATGTGCCAAGCTATACCGCTGAAAAAGTGGAAGAGCAAGATTGGGTTCGTTTAACCCAAAGCCAATTTGATCCAATCCGCATTTCAGATCGTTTATGGATTACGCCGACTTGGCATGAAGCTCCGGGTGAAGGCACGGTGAATCTTTGGTTGGACCCAGGGCTTGCATTTGGTACTGGTAGCCACCCAACGACTAGACTGTGTTTGGAATGGTTAGATAAACATCTCGTTCCGGGAACCGAGGTGCTGGATTATGGTTGTGGTTCCGGTATTTTAGCGATCGCAGCCAAAAAACTAGGGGCAGGTAGTGTGATTGGTGTGGACATCGATCCGCAAGCCATGATTGCAAGTAATGATAATGCCGCACAAAACCAAGTTGAAATCAGTTTTTATTTGCCTGATGCTGCGCCGGAAAGGCAATTTGCACTGGTAGTTGCGAATATTTTGACCAACCCGCTGAGAACGCTCGCGCCATTATTGTCTGGTGCAACTGAAGTAGGTGGCAAGATTGTGTTATCTGGTATTTTGGTTGAACAAGTGTCTCTCGTTCAAGAAGCGTATGCCCCTTGGTTTGATCTGGTATTAGAAGATCAAAGGGAAGGTTGGGCTTGTTTAAGCGGTACCCGTCTACGTTAATAGAGTAAAAGGAAGCTCATGCACTACGCCACGCGATGCCCAAATTGCCGCACTGCCTTCCGTGTAAAAGCGGATCAGTTAGCCGCAATGTCTGGTCGAGTGCGTTGCGGGCGTTGTGCCTATGTGTTTAATGCACTAGAGCATTTATTGCCTCCTGCAGATGGACCAAGAACGGAGCTACCTGCAGAAATTGCACCTGAAACCGCGTATGGCGAAGCAAGAACCATCATTGCATCTGAAAACAAATTAGAAATTAAGCCAAAAGAAGCGCCAGAAAAGATCATTTCATCTGGCGGAGCAGATACGCATGCAGCGTATAGTGAATTAAGTAAAAAAATTCTTTCTATCGAAGAAGAGGCGCTAAAAGATATTGATCTAGCGTCAGCTGCACTAGGTGCTGCAGATAACGCGTCTACGCCATCTGAGTCCAATCCTCAGACGGCAGAAGTGCACAATGAGGACGTGCTTGTTGAAGAGGCCCCACCCGTTGTAACACCACCGCCTAATGTGCCTCAGCGCCCCGCTATTAATACGCCGACAGGCCCAATTGCGGTGATTGTGGATACGCAATCTGCCCCACCGTTAGCGTCCCCGACTTCCGTGGTTGGGGTGGTGGATGAGTCTCCCAATCCAGATTTGGATTTGTCTGCCTTGTTAGAATATGGTCAGAGAAAACGCTTTAGCTGGACATGGTTCCTTTTGGCGTTGATCACCTGTTTCGTATTAATTGCACAATGTGTATGGATTTGGCGTGAGCCGTTGCTAAAAAGCTGGCCTGCTAGTAAACAGATTTGGACGACGCTTTGTCCTAAATTGACTTGTGAAGTGCCATTAGTAAAAGATGCGACGGCGCTTGCGGTAGATAACGTCACGCTTGAAGAAAAATCTCGCCAACCGAAAACGGTGATTTTATCGTTAGAACTAAGAAACGGTGCGGACTATGCCGTTGCTTATCCTATGTTGGCATTAACACTGACGGATACCAATAATCAACCGGTGGCGAAAAAAGTATTGTCGCCTACGGATTACTTAAATCCAAAAGATAAAAAACAAACCACTTTACCCGGTGGTTCTGGCTTGACACTCAAAGTGCCTTTGGCGTTAGATGAGATTAATCCTGCAGGTTATGCAGTAGAAGCTTATTATTGAGTAAGTATTCATTAGCAGCGAGATGCTGCTTCGACACAAACTGTGTAGAAGGCAATTTTTGTCTTCATCTTTGTAGTTATTTTATGGAGTGAACATGAGTATCCCTGCAGATCGTAAATATGCCGCTTCTCATGAGTGGTGCAAAGTAGAGAACGACCAATTAGTGACCGTAGGGATTTCCGATCATGCCCAAGAATTGCTAGGTGATTTGGTTTACATCGAATTACCTGAGGTTGGGCGTGTTGTCGAGGCGGAAGAGGCTTGTGCTGTGGTAGAGTCCGTTAAGGCTGCATCAGATGTATATTCTCCAATCGCAGGGGAAGTGGTGGAAGTGAATCAGTCGGTAGTGGATGGCCCAGAAGCCGTGAATACAGACCCATACGGCAACTGGTTGTTTAAAGTAAAGCCTGCAGACGTTGGTGCTGTAGATGCACTGCTTGACGCGAGTGGCTATGCTGCAGAGATTGGTGCTTAATTTAAAAGTATCTTTCTTCTGACAGAAATTCAGATAAACCAATAGGAATGGGCTTGCCAATTTGAGAAAAGTCACCCATTCTTATAGATATGCCGCACAACCAAGATGGTTGCTTGCGTATTGATGATCGAATAAGGAGACCAGTCAATGTCTACTGTATTGCTGAGAGGTGAGCCGGTGAATGTCGGTGGAACCTTCCCGCGTGAGGGTGACACAGCGAAGAGCTTTATGTTGGTCGATAAGAATCTGAACGATGTGTCATTGTCCAGTTTTTATGGCAAACGAAAAATCCTGAATATTGTTCCAAGTCTGGATACCGCCGTTTGTCTTGCCTCTGCACGTAAGTTTAATGAAGTTGCTGGGCAACTAGATAACACCGTTGTACTAGTGATTTCTGCCGATCTACCATTTGCTCAAGCACGTTCGTGCGCGGCAGAAGGCTTAGAAAATGTAATTACACTATCTTCTATGCGTGGTCGCGATTTTTATAAAGATTATGGTGTGATGATCACAGATGTGCCGCTATCAGGTTTGATGGCGCGCGCAGTGATTGTGCTAGATGAAGAAGACAAAGTGCTTCATTCTGAACTAGTGCACGAAATTACCAGTGAACCAAACTATGATCGCGCACTGAAAGCGCTAGAACCGCCTCCGACAGAAGGTTGATGGTTTCTGCTGACGCATAACAAGCCTGCCAGTAAAATGGCAGGCTTGTTTTTTTGTATTAGGTTGAATGGACGTGCTATCTCAACGCCAAGTCTGGAATCCTCATGTGTTGCAATCTGGTCAATGGTTTTCTCCTCTGTACGAATGGGACGAAGCGATTCAGCGGTTGCTAGATTGGCCATCTTACGATTGGTTAAACGCAGAAGCGGTTCGGCTACATGTATGCAATGATCAAGGCATGCCACTTGAGTTCATTCAGCAAGATGAACCGATGAAAGCCTTAGCCTACGAAAAGCAAATATACGAAACAGGCAAAGTGCCTACTCGGCTAGCCAATTGGCACGATTTCTTTAATGCCTTATGTTGGTTTCGCTTCCCTAACAGTAAAAGCATCATGAATGCGATGCATGCGAAAAGCGAAGATACGATCTCCGCTCGTGGCAAGATGAGAGATGCGCTAACCTTATTTGATGAATGTGGCATCGTTATCGAAGTCGCGGATGATACGTGGAAAACCAGACTTCAATCGCATGACTGGAAGGGCGTTTGGTGGGTAGATCGGCAAACTTCCGAGGCAGAGGTTGAATACACTTTGTTTGGTCATTCTGAGTTTGAAAAGGGAATGACTCCCTTCCGCGGTTGGACGGCGAAAGCGCTGTTTCTACCTAGAAATCCAAATATCTCTTTAGATGAGCGAGTCGCTAATGTGTTGGCTTCTGGTGCGCTGATGCAGCCTAGAGAACTAAGCCCTCTGCCCGTGTTGGGCGTGCCAACATGGCATGAGGGCCAAGATGCATCTTATTACGATGATACGGATTATTTTAGACCTGCAAGACAGCGCGTTTAATCTTGCTCCGCGGCTTGGTAGAACTCGGGGTACTGTACTTTGACCGCATCTCCATCACTTCTCCAGCCGTGACAGGTGTCAATCAGCGGCGCAATATGAATAGGGGAGGTCGATGGCACATCTAGCCCTAAATCTCTTTGACGCTTGCGTTGACCAGAAGTAACCGTCTGGTAGGCGGTCGTCGCAATAGGCCCCATCAACTCGGTCATGTGAGTACAGCCTTCACGGCCTTTGAAAATGGTTTTTAGCTTTCTGGTAAACCCCGGGCCAATGGTTAGCCCAATCAGTTTTTTATACATGACAGCAACTTCCGGGCAGGGCAAAAATGGGCCCGCGTCGGAAATCGCATCTGCGTCGACAATCTCGTAAGATTCATTAATCGTGATACGGATTGTCATGTCATGCAAGGCTTCACCGGGTTGTCTCACGCGGTTATCGTAAAAGACCATTTCATAACTTTTGGTGTCAACGATTCTGCCTTCAATGTCCCAAAGGCCATCTGAGCGCGAGTAGCCTTGGCAAACCACTTGTCTGGTGTGAAAAAGTGTTCTTTCTGCTGGTGGGGGTAGCATGTGTATCCTCATACTCCTTGGCAATATAGCGTCTTTACCAAGGTTGGCTGGCTTGTTTTCTCCGGTAGTACGGTTTTGTTTTGATTATGATGCAATGCGTTTAGTGTGCAAAGCATCTCTATTCTATGCCAGATTATCAAGGATGACGATAGTTAACATTAGCCATCTTCACGGCCTATGAATCAACCGTTTTTGTATAAACATAAAAAACGTCATCACGAATATAGCCTTCAGACGCATACAGTGCTTGTGCCTTTAGATTATCTTTAGCCGTAGAAAGATCGAGCCTGGCTTTGCCTAATGATTTTGCTAAGGTCTCGGCGGCTTGCATTAGGTCTCTTGCCGCAGAGAGTCTGCGGTGAGCTGGTGTGACGTATAAGTCATACAAAATAAAAATAGGCGCGGCGATGACAGAGCAGTAGCTATGGTAAAGCTGGCAAAAGCCAACAATCTCACCACCTTCTAATTCGGCAATCAATACGATACTTGCTTGCTGGCTAAGTAGTGTGGTCAAAAATTCAGCTGCCTTAGATAGATTGGGGGCTTGCTCATAAAATTGCCGATAAGCATCAAATAAAGGGGCAATTTTAGGGATGTCTAACAGACTGGCTTGGCGAATCTGGATGGTCATGTTGTGCTCCAATCAAACTAAATCGTTATGGGCGAGAAATCGTGACACCCGCAAGCGGATGATCTAATTGACTATCTCCATAGGTGTGTAACACCTGCTGAATAATGACTTGGTAACCATCTAGCCATTTGGATTGCGCAGATTTTGCCGATTGATGTGCCGGATGGTTCATCAATGCAGATAAAGCCGCCTCGTCAGCCCAATAGTAGGTGCTCAGGGTTTGCCCTTTTTCTGTATTTTCCCAACTGGTTTCGCCAATATAGCCAGGTAGCGATTTAGCAAATGTCGCTATTTCATTATCCAAACGGTGAAACTCTTCATCAAACTGTTTTTTCTTAAAGATAAACGTGGCGGCTATCATTTGGCGTTTCCCTTTTGCTTTCCATTGGGTAAAGATAACGCCATAATGGCTTTCATAAAAGTGCCAATTGGTACTAATAAAATAGAACCAATTTGATGGGGAAGTGATGGAAAGTACGATTTCTGTAGAAACCTTGCAGCATGCATGGTTGTTAGATTTGGCCGTTGCACCAAGTTTGCCGATGAATCGACGCTTATATCTCCTGCTGAGACAGTCTATCTTAATTGGCAACATCAAAATTGGCGCCAAACTCCCCGCCACAAGGCAATTAGCGAAAGCGCTAGGAATTGCCAGGAATACGGTGATCTATGCATTTGAATTGCTGCAAGCCGAGGGCTTTTTAAATGGACAAACAGGGGACGGGACATATGTCGCGGATGTTAGTTTTTTTACGCAGCAACTATCCAACCAACAAGCCGCAGTAGGGCATCCTCAATTTTCCCAGCGTGGCATGCAGATAATTGGGGATACCCAATTAGTGCCTAGAATCCAATCCCAAACACATGCATTTATCCCCGGCATTCCTTCCGTCAAAGATTTTCCTTTGGATAAGTGGATTAAAACGCTGAATCAAGTGGTTCGGCGTTATGAACCAGATTGGATGGGCTATGTTCGAGAGGGGGGCGTTGCAGAATTAAAAATGGCGTTATGCCAACATTTGCGGCTGACTCGCGCATTAAATTGCGAACCAGAACAAATTATTGTGACGGCAGGTACGCAGCAATCTTTAGATTTATTGATTCGATCCTTAACGGATCACGATGATTTGGCCTGGATTGAAGATCCTGGTTATAACGGCGCTCGCTCAGCTATGCGGGCCTCTGGCGTATTTCCTTGTCCGGTACCAGTAGATGAGGAGGGGTTATATTGGGAGGGAGAGTCCGCATTGCCCGTTCCAAAGCTAATCTACATTACCCCTTCGCATCAGTATCCTCTTGGTAGTGTGATGAGCCTGGCACGCAGACAAGCGTTGCTGCAATACGCCTATCAAAACAATTGCTGGATATTAGAAGACGATTACGATAGCGAGTTTAGATATGCAGGCCCGCCACTCACCGCTTTGCAAGGGCTTGATCAGCAGGGGCGAGTCATCTACATGGGGACATTTAGTAAGGTGATGTTCCCTGGCTTGCAATTGGGCTACTTGGTCGCTCCCAAGTCATTGGTTTCTGGATTGATGAAAGTGCAGTCACGGTTGTATCGGGAAGGCCAATATTTGGTTCAGGCGGCATTGGCACAATTTATCGATCAAGGACTTTTTGCCGCGCATATTCGCAGGATGAAAAGCATCTATGCAGAGCGTCAAAGCTTATTAAAAGAGACGTTATCAAATGAGTTGAAGCAAGAGGCACGCTGGTTGGGCGGCAGTGCGGGTTTGCACTTAGTGATTGCCTTGCCAAACACAGTTGACGATGTGGCCTTAAGCCAAGACTTATTGCGAGACCATATTATTGCACCAGCACTTTCCACTTACTATACCGGCGAGGTGAGGCAAAAGGGCTTGATGCTTGGGTATGCGGCGGTGACGCAAGAAGATATGCCGTTAGTGGTCAAACTATTGGCGAAACATTTATCTAATTACTTAGATAAAGTCTGTAGCTGATGTTGCCAGTAAGTGATGCTATTGGCTAAATTCTTTTTGGCCACGTGGTTTAGGTGTGCTAGGGCAGGTAAATGAAAGATAGTTGGTCGATCAGCAAATTGCTGTAAAACTGCTAGTCTGCCTTTCGCAAAATCAATGTCCGGAATATGAGCGTACTCCAAGCGTATTTGGTGTTCGTACTCCATAAAGCGAGTATCGTCTGCGCCCAGAATACTTAAATCAATTTCTAGCAATCGCTGTGTTAGCGGATCATCGCTGCGGTGTTTCTTGGTTGCCAAAATCATCTGATGCACTTGGCAAAGCTTGATGCTCCCCAGCTGGCTTTGCTGAAGCCAAGCAGTCGCCATTTCTGCGCTAACTTCTTCATTGTCGGCTCTGGTACTGTCGTATTCAATATCATGAAACCACAGTGCAAAACTGAGGAGTTGTTTTTCTGGGGGGGCTAAGGCTGTGGAAATCGCATCTAGCCAGGTAAAACATTCTGCTAGATGCTGTAAGGTATGATAATGCCGGTTGGAAGTAGAGTAGGCCGTGCTTAGCCTTTCCCAAAACGGGAGACAATGCTCGGCATTGCCTCCAATCGATAGCCAGTCTTGCTGCCATCTATCAAAAAGGGATGTTTTTACGGCCGTCATGAATTAATAATGTGCCATGGTTGGATCGACTTCTGAAGCCCACGCTTCCACACCACCGGTTAAATTATGAACTGGACCAAGCCCCGCATTTTCTAGATACAGTGCTACCTGATAACTACGCATGCCATGATGGCAAATTGTCACAATATCGCCTTCCTCAATATCATTTAGGCGAGAAGGAATGGTCTGCATGGGAATATTAATGCTGCCAGGAATAGCGCAAAGTGCAAATTCCCATGGTTCTCTCACGTCGATTAATTGTGGTTTGCTTTCTTTTTTTACCCATTCAGAGAGCGCTGGTGCGGTGATTGTTTGCATGTGTATATCCTTAACTAGTCGTTCATCTATAGCATAAACGGCTAATCATTTTTTGAGAATGAAAAAAAACCAGCTGCTAATCGCAAGCTGGTTTTTTGTAAGTCGCCTAAAGGCTTAGAAGCTAAAGCGTTTTGGCTGAGCCGCATTGGTTAATGGCGTCACTACGGTTTCCATAAACTGACGCTCACTCAACTTGCCATCGGCTTCTTTGGTGAATACGGTTACACGCATAATTGGCGCGTCACCAACAATCGCGAAAATTCTTCCACCACGGTTTAGCTGGTCTACAAATTGCGTTGGTAGTACAGGGACAGAACCAGAAATAACGATGATGTCGTAAGGCGCATTAGCCGCCCAACCTTGAGCGGCATCGCCAGTCTCTAAGGTCACGTTACGGATGCCGGCTTTATCTAGATTCGCTCGCGCCATTTCAGTTAGCTCTGGGTCAATGTCCACGCTATAAACGTGACGACCAAGCTTCGCTAGCAATGCAGTGGTATAACCACAGCCTGTGCCCACTTCTAGAATTTTGTCGGTTGGCTTTACCGCAACTTCTTGTACTAGACGTGCTTCGATACGTGGAGGCAAGGTACGAACATCTGCCTTGATTGGCGTTTCCATGTCAACAAATGCCAAATTGCGCCATGCTTCAGGGATGAAGTCTTCGCGCTTTACCACTAACAGTAGGTCAAGCACTTTTTCATCAAGAACCTCGGCTGGGCGAATCTGTTGCTCAACCATGTTGAAACGGGCTTGTGCCAAATCCATTGCCATACTCCGTGTCTAGGGCGTATCACCCTGTATTGTCATTTACTGGTATTGATATGAAAAAAGTCTGATCAGATGATCATTTAACATTATCCCATATTTGTGCGTTTCTGACACGTTTGACGGTAAAAGTTGAGCAAACACAGACACAACAAAAAAATTAACCCTTTTTTTTACATGGGAATCGTGTCCATTTGTACAAATTCATGGCTATAATCCCCAGCATGTTTATTCAATTAAGAAGATGATGGAAGGTTCCCCCAGTAGTAAATCGACTGTAAAAGTCAGTTGGCTAGAAAGAATTTCTGCCTTATTAATGCGAGAGCCAGAAGATAGAGAGCAATTGGTTGATCTCTTACATTCTGCTTTTGAGCGCAACTTAATGGATGCCGATGCCCTTTCCATGATAGAGGGTGTGTTACAGGTGTCTGACATGCGCGTAGTCGATATTATGGTGCCTCGTGCGCAAATTGATGCGGTGGATCTAAATGACTCTATCGAAACCTTTTTGCCCATGGTGCTGGAAACTGCCCACTCTCGTTTCCCTGTTTTCGATGGCGAAAAGGATCGCATTCAGGGCATCTTATTGGCTAAAGATTTACTCCGATATTTTGCAGATCCTGAAAAGTTTGATCTCCGAGATATGCTGCGCCCTGTTGTATTTATCCCTGAATCCAAACGCCTGAATGTGCTCTTAAAAGAGTTTCGTAGTAATCGTAACCACATGGCCATTGTGGTGGATGAATATGGTGGTGTGTCCGGTTTGGTGACCATTGAAGATGTGATCGAGCAAATTGTTGGCGATATCGAAGACGAATACGACTTTGATGAAACTGAAGACAATTTGGTTGAAGAACGTGATGGTAGTTGGCGGGTAAAGGCGGTTACTGAAATTAGTGACGCGAATGAAGTAATGCACGCACAACTTCCGAATGAACAGTTTGAAACCATTGGTGAATTAGTCGTTGATATATTTGGCTATGTACCTAAACGTGGTGAGTCTGTCTCTAAATATGGCTGGCAATTTGAAGTAGTCAGAGCCGATAGCCGCCAAGTTCATACCTTGTTAATTTCTCCTGCAGATGAGCCTACTCCTGCAGATGAGCGCGAATGAGTTTATCCCGATGGCGTGAGCGCGGCTTAGCTGCGCTCATTGGTGCCCTTTCCGTATTTACCTATGCCCCGTTTCAAATTGGCGGTGTGTCGCTTGGCTGGCTAGCGCCATTGCCACTGGCGTGGTTGTTTGCGCGTGGTTTAGTGACGCAACCTGTAACAAGATGGCAACTAACAACCGTTAGTTGGTGGTATGGTGTGGGCGCATTTGTTGCCGGCGTGCACTGGATCTCTGTCAGTCTTTCTGTTTTTGGTGGCATGCCCGCTTGGATGGCGGATACGGGGACAGTGCTATTTGCCATGTACCTCGCCTTATTCCCTATGTTGGCCGGTTTTGCCGCCAGTTGCTTGCGCTCAAAGCAGCGATGGCTAGACGTGGTTGTGTTTGCCATGATTTGGGTATTAAGCGAGTGCTTGCGCGGTTGGTTATTTACCGGATTTCCTTGGTTAGCGGTTGGTTTTAGTCAGACAGATACCGTCTTGGTCGGTTTTATTCCTGTGGGTGGTGTTCTTCTTGCTTCATTTGCTGTTGCGTTGGTGGCGGGATTGTTTGCGTTGGCATGGCTTAAAAAATCGCTAAAACCTGTTGTTTATATTGCGCTGATTTATGTGGCTGGTGCTGGGTTGTCTATTATTCAGTGGACGTCTCCAATGAAAGCGCCGCCACTAACCGTCTCTTTGCTGCAGGGAAATATTCCGCAAGATTTAAAGTGGAACCCTGAATTTGCACGGCAATCGTTAGATACGTATTTGTTGCAGTTGCAAGCATCTAAGGGGCAACTAAAAGTATTGCCAGAAACCGCGCTGCCACTATTTTACCAACGTGCCAAAACCGATATTCCTGATTTCCTAGCGCAAGTTAAAGCCATTGCCTCTGTCCCTCGTCAGGGGGTGTTAATGGGGACGCCTGAAATGGGGCGCACTTGGGATGAGTATTACAATAGTGCCGTTCTTATTCAGGGTAAGGACGTAGATCAATGGTATCGCAAAGCGCATCTTGTCCCATTGGGCGAATACTTGCCACTAAAACCGCTTACGTCTTGGTTACTCAAAGTATTGAATATTCCATTGGGGGATATGTCCTCAGGAAGCGCATATCAATCGCCAATACAATTTGGCTCGTACCGGTTGGCAGTGAATATTTGCTATGAAGATGTATTTGGCACAGAACTGATTCAAAGTGCGAAGCAAGCTAATGTCATGATTAATATGAGTAATCTTGCTTGGTTTGGAAAGACGATTGCTTTAGATCAGCACTTGCAAATTGCCCGAGTGAGAGCCATCGAAAATGGTCGGCCAATGATTCGCGCGACTAACACGGGAGCGACGGCGATTATTGATGCCAATGGGAAATTACTCTCTGCGCTTCCTTACTTTGAATCGAGCATTCTAGAGGGGCAAATACAGGGTATGGAAGGGGAAACCCCATATCAGCGTCTGGGTGGGGATCGTTGGATTTATTTGCTTATCTTAGTGCTGATTGGTCGCTACTGGTGGTTGCGTCGTGCTTAGTTGCGCTTCCGGGATGGGGTAAAAAGCGGTAAGCCAATATCAACCCAAGCCCGGCACAAATACAAAGTACGATTATTCCGACTTGCATTTGCTTTTCACTGATGGGCAACTTGGTTAGCCCAAAAATGGCAATCGGAACGAGTAGTAAGGCGAGTTCTAACACGTAGTTTGCTCAGTCACGCTTAAGTAGTGCGTTTCTTTCTCTTTCTAATTGCGCCAGAAACCGCTGCAGCTTATTTTGGATGTGGGCAAATTTCCCAACAAATTGGCAGCCCATACGATGCTGAACGGTGCCATTGCGTTGCGGCACGCTAGAGAGATTACGTACTTGAAGTGCGACATCAAATAAGCCGGCTTCTTTGAGATCTAACTGACAATCTCCAAAATTTTCCATCAGGTGGAATAATTCGGGTTCCGATACATTTAAGCACACACCACCAAGGCTTAAATCAAACATCGTAAAGCGTTGCGAACCTTTGGGTGTGCCATGAATGGTTACCCAGAAAGGATTCGCAATTGGCATTTGTAGGCGGTAGAACTCTCTACGCTGAATCTTAATTAGCGTATCTGGCAGTCTTGTGGAGAAGGCCGGTTTACCATCTAATTGAATCTGATTGATTTTGCCTGTAACAAATTGAATCTTTACACCTTCTGGAGCACAGACAAACACATTACGATCACTATCGAGCAGATGTTGGTTAACCGTTTCACTTCCGCCCCAGTCAAATATTAACTCTCCCTTTTCTGAATTAACATCCAGCAAGGTGGTTAACATGGATTCTTTTCCCTGCCGAAAATAAATGGCGAGGGTTTGCTTGCTGCGGATCAGATTACGCAGCGCATAGACGATCTCGATTGGCGTCATTAACGTGAAACGCGCCAAATCGTCTGTTGGGGCAACGGGGGTGTGATTTTCTGTCGCTTGGTTTTCTGTGTCGCTCATTACGGCTTCAACATCTTATTAACTACAGTGTGGCGATTATGTCATATTAGTTGTGATGCGGGGGAGTCAATTTGTCGCTGCTTTGTATTAGTTTTACAGGTTTCATCAAGTCGTAAAGTATTGGTCACGTATCTGTCATGATCAAAGATTAATCTTCTTTTCAAGCAAAAAGAAAAGGAGAAAAAAATGTTCTTAACTGAAGATACATTGATCCATGAGCAATTGGCTCGTGAAGTACAAAAACCACAATTAACATTATCATTGGCGTCTAGCCAAGCAGACATCGAAGATGCTCAACGTCTACGTTTTAAAGTGTTTGCAGAAGAAATGGGCGCAACGTTGCCAAATGCGGCAAGTGGCCTAGACCAAGATATTTTTGATCCTTATTGTGATCACCTACTGGTACGAGACGAACGCATTGGTCGCGTCGTTGGTACTTACCGAATTCTACGTCCAGAATCTGCAAAGCGGATTGGTGGATACTATTCTGAAACTGAATTTGATTTAACCCGTTTACAGCATTTACGCAATCAATTGGTCGAACTTGGTCGTTCTTGTGTTCACCGTGATTACCGTTCCGGTGGTGTGATTACCTTGCTGTGGGCTGGTTTGGCAGATTACATGGCCCGTCATGGTTATGATTATCTGATTGGTTGCGCAAGTATTAGCATGGCAGATGGTGGCCACGCAGCAGCTTCCATTTATCGCCAGCTGAAAGAAAAGCATTTGGCACCGGCAGAATGGCGTGTGATGCCACGTTGCCCGCTACCTTTATATGCCTTAAACCAGCATGTACTGACAGAAGTGCCGCCGCTTATTAAAGGCTATATGCGTGCAGGTGCCATGATCTGTGGTGAGCCAGCATGGGACCCTGATTTTAATACTGCAGACTTGCCACTACTATTGCCAATGTCTCGTTTAAGCCCGCGCTACGCAAAGCATTTCTTGCAAGCAAAAGTGGCGTAAGCACGGTTAATGTATCAATGAGAGACACCTGATCTGGTATTGGGTGTCTTTCTGCTTTCTAGTATTAATGACCAAATGAGTGGATACTCATATAATCAGCGCATGACTGCTACTCCTTCTTCTACTCTTCCTATTTGGCACCGTTGCTATCGAATTGCTCGTTTGGGGATTCACTTACTTTCTGGCATGTTAGAAGTACGGATTTTCTTTGGTCGCGCGTCAGAAGAGGAGCGTCGGTGGCGTATTCAGCGCTGGTCTACCAAGATGCTGAAAGTACTCGGGGTAAAGTTAGAGGTCGTGGGGGATGCCCCGTTAGCGCCGCCAAAAAATTCACTTTGGGTGGCGAATCATATTTCTTGGCTGGATGTGTTTGTCTTGAATGCCATGCTGCCGTTACAGTTTGTTGCCAAATCAGAAGTGGCCAATTGGCCTGTCATTGGTTGGATGTGTCGCCATACCGGAACATTGTTTATCGAGCGAGATAGCAAAAAAGACTTGCTGCGAGTGAATGCTTTAGTTGAAGGTGCTTTGCAGCAAGGTGGTGCGGTTGCATTTTTCCCTGAGGGGACAACTACCGATGGATCTGAGCTTAAACCGTTTGCAGCATCATTGTTTCACTCCGCTTCGGTGACGAGAGGGGACATTTACCCGGTTGCGCTTCAGTATATTCAGCCGAATGGGTGTCGTGAATTAGCGCCAGCGTATATCGATGAAGTTACCCTTATGGATACCATTTGGCAAATTGCAGGGGCAAAAGAAATTACCGCCCAAATCACGCTACTGCCACAAATGAATGCTGCTCATCTAAACCGCCGTGAACTAGCCTCAACGGCACACAAACATATTGAGGCCGTGATTCATTCTATTCCTTCTGCACCGACTCCTTCTTTAGCAATGCAGGATTAATTCGATTACTCCGTCATCAGAGGGATGGCATCGGGCAATTGGCTGCAATCTACTTGAATAATGCGTTTATCTTCCAAGCACATCGCGGTGAGTTTGCCGCCCCAAATGGCGCCCGTATCTAGTGCATAAATCGGATGATCAATTTTTAAACCGAGTGCAGACCAGTGCCCGAAGATAATGGGCGTATCTGCCGATTGTCGATTGGGGGCATCAAACCATGGGGTGAGGTTGGATGGTGCGCCTTCAATTTCCCCTTTGTATTTGAAGTCGATATCGCCGTCCTCATCCACAAAACGTAGTCTCGTCATCGCATTTACAATGACGCGCAGACGATCATCGCCTTCTAATGCATCATCCCAGTGCCCAGGCTTGTTTCCCCACAGTTTGGCTAAAAATTTTTGCCATTTCTTACCGCGTAGGGCTTTGGAAACCTCTTTGGCGAGAGAGAGGGCTTGTTTGGCTGACCACGTAGGAAGAAGCCCTGCGTGCACAATCAGATGGCCGCTTTCCATGCGTGCTAAAGGTTGTTCACGCAACCATGCCAGTAACTCTTCTCTATCAGACGCTTCTAAAATTGGGGTGATGGTGTCGTCATCACGAATTTTTGCATGGCCTTCTGATGCGGCTAATAAGAAGAGATCATGATTACCCAGAACAACCCCAGCTTTGTCACCTAGTTGGCGGATAAATCGTAACGTTTCCAACGAGCCTTGACCACGATTGACCAAGTCACCAACAAACACTAAGCGGTCTGTTTCTGGTTGCCAATTGAGTTCTGACAGTAATAATTGCAATGCACTAAAGCAACCTTGAAGGTCGCCAATGACGTAGGTGGCCATAATTTCTTATTGAATGGTTTCTGGTGCAGAAAAATAAGACGTTTGTGTCGGATGATTGCCTTGCAACAGGGCCTCAAATCCATCTGGCACTAATGGTGGCGCATAGTAATAGCCTTGGCAACTGTCGCATCCTGCTGATTTTAAGAATGACAGTTGTGCTTCCGTTTCTACACCTTCTGCAGTGACGGCCATTTTTAGGTTTTGGGCTAGGCCAAGAATGGCGCGAACAATTGCTTCATCGCCGCCGCCATGCTCAAGGTCCTTCACAAAGGACTGATCAATTTTAATGCGAGTTACGCTGAGGCGTTTGAGATAGCTAAGTGAAGAATACCCCGTGCCAAAGTCATCAATCGCAACGCCAACGCCTGCACTGGTTAATACCTCCAGCACATGCTGTGCATGTTGAGGGTCATGCATCAGCATAGTCTCGGTCAACTCAATTTCCAACAACTTGGGCGGTAAGTGATAGTAGGCAAGGGTGTCGAGAACCTGCTCTGCAAAACCATCTTGCATGAGTTGGCGTAGCGACACATTAATGGCTAGCGTTGGTGGTGTATGACCAGCAGCAATCCATTCTGCTAATTGTCGGCAACTTTCATTGAGGACAAAATTACCTAAATCCAGAATCAAGTGACTTTCTTCTGCAATTGGAATGAACTGGCCTGGCGATACTTGGCCAAGTTCTGGATCTTTCCAGCGTAGCAGCGCTTCCATGCCTTCTAACTCGCCAGAAGCGGTATTAAATTGTGGCTGGTAGCGAAGGCTTAGACGGTCGTGATTCAGTGCCGCACGCAGCCCGGATTCAATAACGAGCCGTTCGCGTGAAGCATCTAGCAAGTTTTCTCTAAACTGCTGAATATTATTTCGACCTTGTTGTTTCGCATGGTACATCGCCACATCGGCGTGCTTAATCAATGACTCTGCAGTCTTTCCATCGTCAGGATAGACACTAATCCCAATACTTGGCGTAATGTGTAGTACATGGTGATTAATTGTAAATGGATCAGAGAGGGTTTTTCTGAGGTGTTCACAAACGCGATCAATGTCTTTTGAGCTGACATTTGGCAGCAATAACACAAACTCATCTCCACCTAGTCTGGAAATGGTATCTCCCTTGCGTACATGGCTGGTTAACCGTTGGGCGACATCTTGCAATAGCAAATCGCCGACTGGGTGGCCAAGTGAATCATTGATATGCTTGAAATGGTCTAAATCAATGAATAAACATGCGAAGTTAGTTTTTTGTCGTTCGCAATTTAATAATAATTGCTCTAGCCTATCCATCATGAGTGCCCGGTTTGGAAGGCCGGTTAACAAATCATGATGGGCTAAATACTGGATGCGATCACTATCGGCTTTCCGTTGTGTCATGTCGCTTGCCAATAGGATGTAGCGGCTAGCATGCGTGTTTTCTTGTGCCATGACACAAGAGACCGACAACCAGAGCGGGAGATGGCTGCCATTTTCTTTTTGTGCAATCCATTCGCCTTGCCAAAACTGCTGAGACGCTAGCTGATCCCAGAAGAGATCTTGCTCGTTGGTAATGGTAATCGCGCTAAAAAATAATGCCGGTTTATGGATGACTTGATCTGCACGATAGCCAATCATCTGCAAGAACGCAGAGTTGGCAGACAAGATGCGCTTATCTTCATCAATAATCAAAATACCTTCATGACTCGCTTCAAATACTTGTGCCGCAAGTAGGCGCTCTTCATCTGCTTGGCGAAGTTCAGAAACATCTAATACGCTACCAATCATGCGCACTGGCTTGGCATTTTCATCCCAAGAAATCACTTTCCCGCGTGAAAATACCCATTTGGATTTGCCATTTTGCTGCAAAATGCGAAATTCGCTTTGGTAGTGATCCGTTTCACCATTCAAATACTGCTGTAAAGCGGTTTCCCATTTTTCAACATCATCTGGGTGAATGCGGTTGCGCCATAGGTAGTGCGCATCGTGAGTCACCGCTTCTGCAAAGCCCATCAGTAATTGGCAGCGGTTAGAGTAATACTCGACATTTGCTTGAATATGCCAATCCCAAATGCCTTCGCCACTACTTTCCAGTGCGTATTGCCACATGGCTTCCGCATCTCTTAATGCCATGCCTAAACGTTGACGCTCTGCATCAATCAGCCGTTTCTCTAATTCACTTTGGAGCAACTGGCGTTGATCATTAAAGAAAGACAGCAACTCACCATTAATCAATAGCGGGTTGTGCAATGTAATTAATAGCAATAAGTCCCCATCGTGTTTTTCTTTTAGCGGGATACAAATCACGGTGTAGTTTGTTGCTGGAATCGGGTAGCTACTGCAGTTTCTGCGATCAATGTACTGATCTTCACGCAAAGACATTGGCGTCTTATCGTGTTGCGTCAACATGAAGTCATATAGCCATTCGTAGCCATGATTGGTTTCTTTGGCAATGCCAGCGTGAATAGCTGCCGAAATGCTTTTTGCGCTTTTGCAGAGTTGGTACAGCACATCAGCACCGGTGCCGGACGCGCCAAATTGCTGCCGCATTCCTGCAAGCCACCGGTAAATTTCATTTCGCTGCTGCAGCAGGTTTTGCTGATAACGGCGTTCACCTTGTCTAGTCGACATGAAAAGGCTGGTTGCGATACCAACAAACATAACGATTGCCATCGGCACTTCAAAGTTGTTGATGACTAAAGGAGAAGAGAGAAAGCGCGCTGGCATGACTAAAATACCAGTGGATAATTCAATTAAGATAATCGAGTGCGCAAACCGCTTTAATCGAATAGAAGACCAAATGATCAACGGCGCAAAAATGTACATAATGGGATGTTCATCATTATTGGCGCCAAAGGTAATCGGTAAGCAAAAGACCGAGAGCGTCACTAATGATAAAAGCCAAAACTCCACATTGGTAAATGCACGTTTTAGTCGTTTGTAACTCACCATCAAAATGGGAATGGAAACGAGTAGGCTGCCTAATAGTTGCCCAAATACTACTTCTAGGAGTGGGAGCGGTACCCAATCTTGATCTGGCGGCAGAATGCCAGTTGTCATCAGTAAGAAAAATAGGGTGATGGGGATGCAAGAAAGTACGGGGATGAGTAGTACTAATGCAAAGTCTTTTCCTCTTCGTAATAAAGGATCAAAGTCTTTCTTGGATAATACGAGGTAAGATAGCCAAGAGGTGCCTGCTATTGCTGCTAAATGTAGCCCGTCGATAACGTCTTTGTCACTAGCGGCGAACCAGCTGCCCGCTAACGTGGCAAGCATCGGAAGCGTTCCCGCACGGCAAAGTAGAGCAAAGGCAATACCTGACAGTAAGACGAATTCAGCATGGTTGCCAATTTCGGTTGCGGTATGCAGGCTGATTAGGACATTTAGGAATCCCAAAGCAAAACCAGCAACGATAGCGAAGACGGTGGTTTGGCGAGTTTGCTTAACTGGATTCATCTAATAAAAACAGGTGTACGGCGTTAAAGGCGAGACTATAGACCTCTTGTGCTAGAACCGGAAGAGGTTACCAACGTGTTACAATAAAAACTTCCCTAAGGTGTATGAATTCTGCCCATGCTAGATCACTTAAATGCCCCGCAAAGAGATGCTGTTAAGTATCTAGATGGCCCATTGCTAGTGCTTGCTGGTGCTGGCAGTGGTAAAACCCGTGTGATTACGCAAAAGATCGCGTACCTCGTGCAAGAGTGTGGTATTGCCGCTAAAAATATTGCTGCGATTACCTTTACCAACAAAGCTGCACGAGAAATGCAAGAGCGTGTCGGTGGATTGATTAAAGGGAAAGAGGCCAGAGGACTCACCATTTCTACCTTTCACTCGCTTGGGCTAATCATGCTTAGGCAAGAGTGCAAGTTGCTTGGTTATAAAACCAACTTCTCTATTTTAGATTCGGCAGACGCAGCAAAGATTATCTCCGATAACTTAGCAACCACAGACAAACAACTGATTCGAAATGTGCAGAGCCAAATTTCCATGTGGAAAAATGCGCTGCTGAGTCCCGATGAGGCAATCAAAGAGGCGGGTGATGAGGCGGAAATGGTCTCTGCCAAAATTTACCGCGTTTACCAAGATACCTTGTTCGCCTATCAAGCTGTCGATTTTGATGATTTGATCCGACTGCCCGTCCGTCTTTTTGAGTCTCATGATGACGTATTAAATAAGTGGCAAGACAAACTCCGCTACTTATTAGTGGATGAGTATCAGGATACCAACGCTTGTCAGTACACCCTGCTTAAATATATTGCCGGTAGTCGTTCGCAATTTACTGCCGTGGGGGATGACGATCAGGCGATTTATGCTTGGCGCGGCGCAGATATCGAAAACTTGAAGAATCTGCAACGAGACTACCCAAAACTAAAAGTGATTAAGCTCGAGCAAAACTACCGTTCAACATCACGGGTGCTAAAAGCTGCCAACACCTTAATTGCGAATAATCCAAAGCTGTTTGAAAAAACGCTTTGGAGTGAACACGGTTTGGGTGAGCAAATTCAAATTGTGGCTACGCGAGACGAAGAAAGCGAAGCAGAAACCGTCGCACAGCGATTGTTGGCGCATAAGTTCGAACATCGAACCAAGTTTTCTGATTACGCGGTGCTATACCGTGGCAACCATCAGGCACGGGTGATCGAACAGGTTTTTAGAAACCATCGCATTCCTTATGCGATGAGTGGTGGGCAAAGTTTTTTTGATAAAGCAGAAATTAAAGATATCTTGTCTTATCTTCGTTTATTAGCGAACCCGAATGACGACCCTGCTTTTATTCGAGCCGTCACCACCCCGAAGCGTGGAATCGGCAACCAAACCTTAGAGCGGTTAGGTGCCTATGCGGCGGATAGACACATTAGCTTGTTTGATGCGGTATTTGAAAGTGGATTAGAGCACCAAATGCCCGCCAAACAATATGAATTGCTGACGATGTTCTGCCAGTTTATAAACCGAATGCAAGCAAGGGCAGAGCGCGAGCCAGCCAATGTGGTATTGCAAGATATTCTAACGGCGATTGATTACGAAACATGGCTTTTTGATAGCGAAGATGTCAAACCAGCTGAAGCCAAATGGAAAAACGTGCTCGATTTTGCCACTTGGATTAACCGTCGAAGTGAAGGTCAAGATGATGGTCCCGCGCCAACCTTAATCGAACTCGCCCAGAAGATAGCCTTAATCACTATGCTAGAAGGACGAAGTGAAGAAGAGATTGACGCTGTCAAACTGTCTACGCTGCATGCGAGTAAAGGGCTAGAGTATCCTCATGTGTTCTTGATCGGGGTCGAGGAAGATATTTTGCCACACAGAGAAAGTGTGGATACGGGCAAGCTAGAAGAGGAGCGCCGCTTAATGTATGTTGGCATTACCCGTGCGCAAAGAACCTTGACACTAACCCATGCTTTAAAGCGTAAACGTGCAGGAGAATGGCAGGTAGTGGAGCCTTCTCGCTTTATTAATGAAATGGGGGTGGATGATCTTTGGTTTAGTGGACGACCTGTTGCCGATAAGGCCGCCGCTAAAGTGCGCGGATCGGAACGCCTTGCCGGCTTAAAGGCCATGCTGAAAAAGCCAGACGTAGAAGGGGAAGGCAGTAGCTAACCTTTTTCCCCTGTAACTATAGCCAATAAAAAAGGTGCCGTAGCACCTTTTTTATTGGGCAGCTGCAAATGATTATTTGCTTGCAGCGCCTTCGCTTGCTTTAGACTCGCCAGAAGCAACGCCTTCTACTTTTGGTTCAGTAAATTTAGCGCCGCCGCTGTTAGCCATGTAAGCAACCGCACGTGCAACTTCTTGGTCTGTCAGGTTAGCGTTACCACCTTTAGCTGGCATCTTGCCATTAAAGCCTTCAACTGCATGCTTAACCAATGTGTCGAAACCTTGTGCAATACGTGGGCCCCATGCTGCAGCATCACCTAATTTAGGTGCGCCAATCAAGCCATCTTTGTGACAGGAGAAGCATACTTGCTCATAAACCATTTTGCCGGTCATAGCACCAGCAGCAACTACTTCGCCAGCATCTAGTTCACCAACTTGTTTTACGCGCGCGTTAATCGCTTCTGCAGTCATATCATCAGGGTTTGCCTGACCTGCGTTGTAAGAGATCACTAGTTTAGCTAGTAGAAATACAGCGGCTACCGCTACAACAATCCCTGCAACGACCAACCCTAGTGGGTTGCTTTTTCCTGTGCTCATGCTTCTCCTACCTTGTCTAGAGGGCGAAAAAATTAAAATCCTGCGAATTATAACGTCAAAATAACATGCTGCGATAGAAATTCATGGACGTTTGATCAGAAAATAGCTATCCTTTGCGTCCTAATGTCGGTGTCGCAACAACCGTTGTCGCCATTTGGCACCCGTAGCTCAGTTGGATAGAGTGTCAGTTTCCGAAGCTGAAGGTCACAGGTTCGATTCCTGTCGGGTGCGCCACTACCTTCCTTCGTTCGCCCTTTCATTATCAATTACTTAACTTAAAGCCCCTGTTTGCTGGTGCTGGGTTATCGTTTGCTTTTCAGGCGCGCTGTGCCACTGAGGTGGCCTGAAAAAACAGACACACCTGTTTGTTAAAATGGAACTAACAGGAGGATGACGTGAGTAAGAGAGTTACACAAAGCTATACACCAGAATTTCGGACAGAAGCAATCAAACTAGTTATAGAGCAAGGCATGTCTGTTGCAGAAGTGGCCTCAAGACTTGGTGTGAACCAAGGCACGCTCGCCGATTGGGCGACGAAAGCACGTAAGCTACAGCGGTCGAGTACTGAGAGCAATCGGAAACAAAGTGTTGAATCACTAATCGCCGAAGTTCGACGGCTACGCAGGGAGTTAGCTGAAGCCAAAATGGAAAAGGAAATATTAAAAAAAGCGACTGTAGATTCAATCTGTCAACGCAACACCTTATCAATAATCTGTACTAGCTCAGACTTGATCTGACCGTTACCAGTTTTGGGCTGGTGTCTGTCAGATTAGATTCGAGTCAGATTCTTTTCTGCCCAAATCCGTTTCCCATCCATCAATGTTTCAACTGGCGTTCTACCGTTGCATATTTTTCCTCGCTTTATTTTCCTCGTCATTGTTACCGCATAAAAGTAATGCACTATTGGCCACTGCTTTGGCTCGGTGTTCAAGTATTTGTTTTTTCATCATAAATTCGTTGGGCTGTTACGAATTGTTGCATGGCAAAATGACATAGCGGTAATCACTGGGATGTACTAAAGTTAATCGTATATGCTCGTTATCTATTGAGTTTACGTGGCCATTTGATGTTTTTTTATGTGGATGACTTTGATCATTAGTAGCAAAAGTGAGTGCTTAAATGCGTCGGCAGTTCTTCGTCATTTTTATTCCTTGCGCGTTACTTATTTTGCTTAGTGGATGGCTGATAGGCGTATCCCCTAGACAAAATGTGCTCAACCCGATTTTTTCCCAAGAGTCGGCCTATGTATCTTTAGCTGCAAATCGGCTAAAGAGCGAGTTAGCCCGTCCAATAGATCATATTCATAGTCTGACACGCGAAGAGCCTGTACGCCTTGGGTTTATTAAATCCGACTCAGAAAATTTACTTTCCATGCAAAGGGCTTTCATTAGCTTGTTAATGCGCAACCCGTCTTATGCCTCTGTTCGTTGGGTGGATGAAAAGGGGATGGAGCAAGTAAAGGTGGAGAGAGTCGGCACAGCGGTCGCGGCAGCGCCTACTTCTCAATTGCAAGATGTTCATCAGCGCTACTATTTTTTAGACATTCTTCAGACGCCACCTCACTTGGTTTACGTCTCGCCTGTTGACTTAGATTATCAACAAGAAAAGCGCCAAAATACTCATCAGGCTGTCATACGGGTTGCGCAAAAAGTATTTGATGATCGAGGGCGGTTGCGTGGATTTATTGTGATCAATAATGATGCAAAGGCTACGCTTTCAGCCTTCGTGAACAGCGCCGCGCCAATCAAGCAACGATTAATGTTGTTGAATAATGAAGGTTACTGGCTACTTAGTCCAAATCCTAAAGATGAATGGGATTTTTTGGGTGTTTCAAATAAGACTTTCGGTGTTCGGCAGCCAGACGTTTGGCGCAATATCAGTACGCAGCATTCAGGGCAACTACATTTGAAAGCAGTGTGGACATGGAAAACGGTTAAACCGCTGGATGACTATGTGGGCGTGGTGAAATCTCATGTGACATGGCGTGTGGTTAGTGAATTGCCTGAAGAAATTATTTTAAACGCACAACTTTCCGCATTATGGCCTGTGGGTGTTGCCGTCTTTTTTATGCTGATCTGTCTAGGATTTGGGACGTATATGTTTGTCCTTCGTCTTGAACGTGAGCGTCAAATGAAAGAGGCTGCCATTCATGCGGAAGAAGAAACGAAAAGTGCCCGACAGATCGAGCAAGCCAATCAAAATTTTAAGATCGTATTTGAAGCAAACTCAAACGGACTGCTGATTGTCGATAGAAATGGTCTGATTGTTCAGGTGAATCAGGCGCTAGAAACTATGTTTGGATATGCCCCAGATGAGTTGATCGGGCTGCCCTTGAAAACACTGTTACCTGAAAGTTCACGGCAAGTACATGCCAATCATCTCGCGCATTATTTTGATCAGCCATTAACACGACAGGTAACGGCAGGAGGCACATTAACCGGCCTTCATAAAAATCAATCACTGATTCAAATTGAGGTTGGGTTAAGTCATTTTGAAACAAATGGCCAGCATTTTGCCTTGGCCAATGTGATTGACTATACAGAGCGTAAGCGAGCAGAGCGGCTCGAGCAGTTTAGAACGGAAATTCTTGAAGTGTTGGTGGATGGGTTACCTTTATCCGACATTCTCACTCAAATTGTCATTGGGATTGAGTCACTTTCGCCTAAGTCTTTATGCAGTGTGTTGTTGGTTGATGATTCGAATGCCACGTTAAAACAGGCTGCCGCACCTAGCCTGCCTGATTTTTATAATGAGGCGATCGATGGCATCTCTATTGGCGAACATCAAGGTAGTTGCGGTAGTTGTGCCCATAGTGGGGTTAGAACGATAACTCCGAGCATCCAGGATGATCCATGTTGGGTTGATTTTGCCGAGGTTGCTAGTCGCGCAGGGTTAAAGTCTTGTTGGTCAGAGCCCATTACAGATTCTGGGCATAAAGTGATTGGCACCTTTGCTATTTATAGAAGAGAGGTTGGCGAGCCTGATCAATATGATCTTCAAATGATTAAGCAAGCGGCAACATTGGCGGCGATCGCTATTGAGCATCGTCGAAATGAAATGGCGCTAAACGAATATCGTGAACATTTGGAAGATTTGGTGAAGGTGCGTACAGCTGAATTGGTGGTCGCGAAAGCAGAGGCCGATTCAGCAAATGAGGCGAAAAGCGTGTTTTTGGCCAATATGTCTCATGAAATTCGTACACCACTTAACGCCATTATTGGATTTGCGCAGTTGTTAACTTTGCAACTGACTGAAGACGCTCACTTAGCAAAATTAAATAAATTAATTTCTTCGGGTAAGCATTTGCTGGAGATTATTAACGACATCTTAGACCTTTCTAAAATTGAGGCTAATCAAATCGTATTAGAGCAGTCGCCATTTCAAGTGCCGATTATTATCGATAATGTGTACAGCATTTTTGCGGAGCAAGCGGCCGCGAAGGGGCTTGATTTTAATGTCGTTACTGATCCTGCGCTGACGGATTTATTGGTGGTTGGAGATCAACTTAGATTAAGGCAGGTGTTGATTAATCTTATTGGGAATTCCGTTAAGTTTACCACTGTAGGGCACGTGGCGCTGAATGCTAGTTTGAAGGGGGTTGCTCAGGGAGTTGCCAACCTTGCGTTTGAGGTACGGGATACAGGGGTTGGAATTAGTGATGGTAAACAGCATCTATTATTTAAACCATTCGAACAGGCGGATTCTAGTATCGCGCGAAAATACGGCGGTACAGGTCTTGGCTTGGCCATCTCTCGTCAATTGGTTAGCCGAATGGGGGGTGATATTTCTTTTTCGAGTAGCCCTGATCGAGGCAGTGTGTTTGCTTTTACTGTGCGCTTACCCGTGGGAGAGGCGCCACTATCGTTGCCTGAGCGAGCAAATGAGCTTGAGTTGGTGATGAAAAAAGGGGCGAAAGTTCTTTTGGTTGAAGATAATGAAATCAACCAAGAGGTTGCTGCCGAATGGCTTTCTTCATTTGAGTTGCAGGTCGATGTGGCTAGTGATGGCGAAGCCGCTTTGCGTAAATTTGCCGAGAGTGAGTATGAGTTGATTCTGATGGATGTTCAGATGCCTATCATGGATGGCTTGGAGGCGACTCGTCGAATTCGACAGCTACCAAAAGGTAGAAAAATTCCTATCTTGGCGATGACGGCGAATGCGTTTAAAGAAGATAAGCAACGTTGTTTTGATGCCGGAATGAACGACTTTTTGGTCAAGCCAGTTGAACCAGATGAATTAAAAATGCGATTGGCGCAATGGTTAGGATGCGTGCCGGAAACGGGAGGTCTAGATAAGCCGGCAACTGCTAATCAACACGAGTTATCTTCTGTCGAGCAAACTGGTGAGTCTCTGGTTAGCACCGCCTGGGGCATTGTCTATTGGAAGAGTAAAGAGAAATATCTGTTATTCCTCGATAAGTTTTTTAAGCGATTTAGTGATTATGAGTCTGCATTGGCACCAGCATCTCCAGCAGAAAAAAGAAGGTTGCTACACAATTTAAGAGGGGCTGCTGCTAGCTTGGGACTAAAAGCCTTGTCTTCTGCCGCATGGACGGCAGAGCAAAAAATTCATCAAGATGAAGAGGCTTTGGATGCGTTAACTCCTTTTTATGAGTGTTTTTATGCCACCCTGCGAGAAATTCAGCTGCTTATACCGGAAGAGTTTGCGCAGACACATTCAGCGCCGAAGGTAGTGGATGAAGTACTGCTGAAAAAGTTAATTTGCAATATATGGAAGCTACTTAATGAAGATAGCCCCGATATTGTTGATCCGCTAATTAAACAACTAGATCCCTTATTGTCATCGGAGACGCTGCAGCCTTTGCAGCAGGCGGTTAGCCAATATAATTTTAGAGAAGCAGAGCAAGTTGTTCTTTCTATTGCCAATCAATTCAATATCAACGTGGAGGATTAAGGATGCAAGTTGGTCCAATTCTAATCGTCGATGATGAGCCAATTAATTTAGATGCCTTGCGAGAGGCGCTTTCTGGTATTTATCGGCTGGTATTTGCAACAAATGGAGTGGATGCGTTATCTGCCGTAGAAAAGCATCGGCCGAGCCTGATTTTATTAGATATTCAGATGCCGCAGCTTAACGGATATGAAGTTTGTCTTTCGCTTAAAGCCAATCCGTTGACGGAAAATATCCCTGTAATTTTTGTTACTAGCCTGTCTGATACCTTTGATGAAACCTACGGCTTTGCGGTCGGTTCGGTGGATTACATCACCAAACCAATCCATCCTTCTGTTGTTCGTGCCAGAGTGCAAAACCAATTAAATTTAGTCCGGGCGTCGGCGTTAGAGCAAAGCTATCGTGATGCCATTAGTATGCTGGGGGAAGCTGGGCATTTTAATGATACAGATACCGGCCTACATATCTGGCGGATGGCGGCTTATGCAAAAAAAATTGCGCAAGCGGCAGGATGGGACGACGATAGTTGCACGCTGCTGGAATTGGCAGCTCCAATGCATGATATGGGCAAAATCGGCATCCCGGAAAGTATTTTACGTAAGCCAGGTAAGCTAGATGCGGCAGAATGGGAGGTAATGAAAACCCATACGACGATTGGCTACGAAATATTGAGAAAGAGTAATGCGCCACTATTTGTCTTGGCGGCAGAGCTTGCTTATTACCATCATGAACAATGGGATGGTAGTGGGTATCCTAATGGCGTCAGTGGGGAGTCGATTCCTGAATCCGCCAGAATTGTGGCTCTGGCAGATGTTTTTGATGCATTAACGATCAAGCGCCCCTATAAAGAACCATGGGGGATTGAGGATGTTATCAGGCATATCAAAGAGGCTTCGGGTACTCACTTTGATCCTCAGTTGGTGAGTATCTTCATGGATATTCTTCCGCAAATGATTGAAATAAAGCGAACTTGGGATGCCAAGGAGGGCGCTGTTTAGCTTAGTGCGGCAGCACTTGCTGATTGGTAGGTGTTATTGTGGAAGAAAGAAATGGTAAAGATTTCTGCAATCCTTTGTGTATCTTGCTTTCACAAAATTACCAAATCGTGCTCATTTTCTGTACAATCTCGTTTTTAAACGGGTAGGCCTTTTTGGCCCAACAAAAAATGACCGCTTCTACTGCTCCTTTAGTTGGCGTCGTGATGGGTAGTTCCAGTGATTGGGACGTCATGCAAAACGCCGTTCAACAACTTAAAGCCTTTGGTATTCCGTATGAGGCGCGTGTAGTTTCTGCGCATCGCACTCCAGATTTATTGTTTGAATATGCATCGACTGCACAAGCACGTGGCCTAAAAGCGATTATCGCTGGGGCCGGTGGTGCTGCGCATTTGCCTGGTATGTTGGCGTCTAAAACCATTGTGCCAATTTTAGGTGTGCCTGTTCCGTCTAAATACTTGCGTGGTGAAGACTCGCTGCTATCGATTGTGCAAATGCCAAAAGGCATTCCAGTTGCAACCTTTGCTATTGGTGAAGCGGGTGCAGCAAACGCTGGTCTATACGCCGTTGCCATGCTGGCCAATAACGATCCTGAGCTAGCTGAAAAATTGGCCGCATTCCGTAAGCAACAAGAAGAAACCGTGCTTGCAATGGAATTGCCTGCTGTATAACCGACAAATTGTGATTGATGTTGATCTGGGTTAATGATGTCTGATCGTACTCCTAATACTCCTATTCTTCCGCCAGCGATGCTTGGCATCTTAGGTGGTGGCCAGTTGGGCTGCATGTTTACCGTTGCGGCCAAAACCATGGGTTACCAAGTGACCGTGTTAGACCCAGATCCAAACGCACCTGCTGCAAGATTTGCTGATGAGCACCTATGTGCTGCGTTTGATGATCAAGCCGCACTAGAAAAAATGGCTGCCAATTGCGCAGCGATCACCACCGAATTTGAAAATGTGAATGCCAATTCAATGAAGTGGTTAGCGCAATCCACTTTTGTTTCTCCTCGCGGAGAGTGCGTGGAAATCGCTCAAGACCGTATTCGTGAGAAAACCTTTTTCCGTGATGCCGGTTTGCCTACTGCGCCATTTTTGGCAATTGAAAAAGCCTCGGACTTAGAGGTAGATCTCTCCCTCTACTTGCCTGGTATTCTGAAAACCGCCCGCATGGGGTACGACGGTAAAGGGCAGGTAAGAGTTAAAACAAAAGAAGAGTTGCTCACTGCGTGGCAGCAACTCAAAGAGACCGCCTGTGTCCTTGAAAAAATGATGCCGCTAAAAACAGAGGTGTCGGCAATTGTAACGCGTTCAGTTTCTGGTGATTGTGCAGTATTCCCAGTTTCAGAGAACCATCATTTTGAAGGCATTCTGGATGTATCCATTGTGCCCGCTAACGTGACTGATGCGGTGAAAACCTCTGCGGCGGCGGCAGCCAAAACAGTAGCATCGTCTCTTGGCTATGTTGGCGTGCTGGCGATAGAGTTTTTTGTGCTGGCCGATGATAGCTTGGTTGTTAACGAGATGGCGCCAAGACCGCATAACTCGGGTCACTACACATTAGATGCAACTACCGTTAGCCAATTCCAGCAGCAAGTACGTGCCATGTGTGGGTTGCCGCCAGGTGATGCAACGCTGCTAAAACCGGTTGCGATGGTGAACTTGTTGGGTGATGTATGGCCCGGTGCAGGTACTGCCGATTGCAAAGAGCCTGATTGGTCTAGCATGATGTCTGAGCCAAGTGGTTTCTTGCATTTGTACGGGAAAAAAGAAGCCCGTGTTGCCAGAAAAATGGGACATTACAATCTATTAGGTAGCAATGCGAACGACGTAGCGGCAAAAGTAGCGGCCTTGCGTGATGAGTTGCTGACTGCTGCTGGGCGCCCAAGACCGCTTGCGTAATCCTTTGTTTTGATTTTGAAATAGATACGTCAGGTTTTCCTGAAAAGAGAGTAAGAATGAACAGTTTGCTGACCTCAAATCTAACTAGTCTGAAAAAGATTTATTCGGGTAAAGTGCGTGACCTTTATGAAGTGGAAGGTGGCCGTCTATTGATGATTGCAACAGACCGCTTGTCTGCATTTGATGTCATTTTGGCTGAGCCAATCCCTGAAAAAGGGAAGATTCTGACTGCTATCTCTAATTTCTGGTTTGATAAACTAAAAGACGTGATGCCAAACCACCTAACTGGCGATTTGCCTGAAGATGTGGTGACGTCAGAAGAAGATCGCGCGCAAGTGGCTGGCCGCGCAGTGGTAAGCAAAAAGCTAAAAGGCTTGCCGGTTGAAGCGATTGTTCGTGGTTATGTGGCAGGCTCTGGTTGGAAAGAATATCAAAAATCAGGCACGATTTGCGGCATTAATTTACCTGCCGGTTTAAAAGAGGCAGATCAATTGCCGGAGCCAATTTTTACCCCAAGTACCAAAGCGGCCGTAGGTGATCATGATGAAAATATCACTTATGCACAATGCGAAGAAATTCTGGGTGCAGAGATGGCAGCAAAGGTAAGCGCCGCTGCAATTAAACTATACAAAACTGCAGCAGAATATGCGGCCACACGTGGCATCATTATCGCAGATACCAAGTTTGAATTTGGCGTAGATGATAACGGCGTACTTCACTTGATGGATGAGGCGCTAACGCCAGACTCAAGCCGTTTCTGGCCTGCTGACCAATATGTGCCAGGAACTAACCCTCCAAGCTTTGATAAGCAGTTTGTTCGTGATTGGTTAGAGTCAACTGGCTGGGATAAAACCCCTCCTGCACCGTCATTGCCAGCCGAAGTGGCGGAAAAAACGGCTGCAAAATATCGCGAAGCGCTAGAGAAACTAATGGCCTAATCTCTAGTTTCTACTGCAATAAACGAAAACGGCGCTAAATGAACTTTAGTGCCGTTTTGTTTTTTGTATCCAGCAACTTGAGTTTGAATGTCGTCAAACTTAGGTCGTAATTGGTAGATTGCTTGTCTGACTAGTAATACGAATTGTCATGCGTCTCTGGCAATCTAATAGATTGCTATTGCTTTCATTTACCATCTACTTGAATATGGGCAAATCAGCCCCATTTAGTCTGGATATGTAAAGCTTCACCGAATAACTTGACCCGATTCACCGGGCTTACCGGAGTAGTTCATGGTTCCTCATCTTACCACCGCCCTTACAGGCCCTTTAAAAGAACTAGAGACCCGTATTTTGAAGGCTCAGCCGAAAATTGAGCATTGGTTTCGTAGTCAGTGGACGGAGCATGCCGCCCCTTTTTATGCGTCGGTAGATTTGAGGAATGCAGGATTTAAGCTGGCACCGGTCGATACCAACCTATTCCCAGGTGGCTTTAATAACCTCAGCCAAGACTTTTTGCCATTGGCCATTCAGGCTGCAACCGTTGCGGTAGAAAAAGCCTGTCCTGAAGCCCGTGGTGTGTTGTTAATTCCTGAAAACCATACCCGTAATACGTTCTATTTGCAGAACGTTGCTGCTATTCATGGCATTTTGCGCCAAGCAGGGTTAAATGTTCGTGTTGGGTCTTTGTTGCCAGAAATTACTGAACCAACGCCAATTGACCTGCCAAATGGTAAACAACTGGTGCTCGAACCAATTTCGCGCCGTGGTAATCGTTTAGTGGTGGGGGAAGACTTCAGCCCTTGCGTGGTCCTACTAAATAATGACTTATCTGGTGGTATTCCAGATATTCTAAAGAATATTGAACAAAACCTATTGCCACCGCCATTTGCTGGGTGGTCTACACGCCGTAAAACCAAGCACTTTTCTGCCTATAACGACGTTTGTAACGAGTTTGCTGAATTAATCGGTATCGACCCATGGTTGATTAATCCGTACTTTGCGCATGTCGGCGAGTTAGATTTCCAAGCAAGACAAGGGGAAGATGTGCTTGCGGATACGGTGTCAGAGCTACTTAACCGTATTAAAGCGAAGTACCAAGAATACGGCATCACACATGACCCTTATGTGGTGGTAAAAGCAGATGCAGGCACTTACGGCATGGGTGTGATGACGGTAAAAGATCCGAGTGAAGTGACCGGATTAAATCGTAAACAACGCAACAAGATGTCGGTGGTCAAAGAGGGCCTAGAAGTAAACGATGTGATTATCCAAGAAGGTGTTCATACCTTTGAAACGGTGAACGAAGCCGTGGCCGAGCCAGTGGTGTATATGATGGATCACTTTGTCGTGGGTGGCTTCTACCGTGTACATACTGGACGTGGCGTGGATGAAAACTTAAATGCGCCTGGTATGCACTTTGTACCCCTCGCGTTTGAAAATCCATGTAACTCGCCAGATTGTGATGGCAACCCAGATATCGCGCCAAACCGCTTCTACGCGTATGGCGTGGTAGCGCGCTTAGCCTTGTTGGCCGCCTCACGTGAACTAGAGGCGATGAACGAAGAGTTTGGAGATTAAAGCATGCGTTTTGCGTTTATCTTAGACCCGTTACCGCTACTAAAAGCGTACAAAGATAGCAGCATTGCCATGATGCGTGCGGCGCAAGTCAAAGGCCATCATTGCTTTGCCATTATGCCAGAATCGCTTCGCGTTGAAGGTGATGCGTCCGATGTGCAGGTATTCGCAGAAGCGGTACCGCTGACGTTGTCTGACGATAATCATGATTGGTATCAGGCTGGAGAAGCGCAAGAGATTAACCTTAAAGATGTTGATGCCGTGATAATGCGTAAAGATCCGCCATTTGATGGTGAGTATCTGTACGCAACGCATCTATTAGAGGTGGCCGAGCGATCTGGCGCAAAGGTGTTTAATTCGCCAAAGTCACTCCGCAACTTTAATGAGAAACTGTCTATCCTTCGTTTTAATGCGTTTATCTCACCAACGCTAGTAACGAAATCGTCTGACAAGATTCGCGAGTTTGTCGCAAAACACCACGATGTGATTTTAAAACCGCTAGATGGCATGGGTGGTATGGGGATTTTCCGTGTCACGCCCTCGGACCCTAATCTGAGCGTAATTTTAGAGTCAATGACGTTAAATGGTGCGGTAACCATCATGGCACAACGCTATATCCCTGAGATTGTAAAAGGGGATAAGCGTATCTTGCTAATTAATGGCGAGCCAATGCCGTATGCACTTGCCAGAATTCCGCAAGTGGGTGAAACGCGTGGGAACTTGGCTGCAGGTGGGCGAGGTGTAGCTCAGCCCTTGTCTGCAAGAGACGAGGAAATTGCTCGTGCAGTTGGTCCTCTCGTCAAGGCAGAGGGGTTGTTGCTAGTAGGGTTAGATGTCATTGGCGATTATTTAACCGAAGTGAATGTAACGAGCCCTACTTGTATGGTAGAAATCGCCAATCAAACAGATTGCCGTCCTGCCGAACTATTTATAGATGCGCTGGTTGCCGCTGTTAGCTAGCGTGCTATTGCAGTGCAACACTGCCAATGCTAGCGCCTGACTGGAATACAGGGTATCTTTGCGCAGTTTATTCAATCACGCATCGTGTGATTGTCGTTAGCAAAGAGAGATAAAAGGGCTGTTGGAATGATTGGTATTTTGCTTATTACGCATTATGGCTTGGGTAACAGTCTAAAGCAGTGCGCTGAGCATGTGTTTGGCCCTGATATTCCTGCGCTAGCAGTGTTGGGGATTGAAAAGGCGGATGACCCGGATCAAAAGATTGAGGAAGCAAAGGAAATACTGACTAGCCTCAATGCAGATGCCGGTGTTTTAGTGTTAACTGATCTATTCGGCGCCACCCCAGCAAATATTGCTAAACAATTGACGCAAATAAATAATGTGCACTGTATTTCTGGTGTGAACTTACCTATGCTTATTCGGTCTGTGTCATACCGCCATTTGCCGATGCCTGAGTTAATCGATAAAGCGATATCAGGTGCACATGATGGCATTATCGCGATCAAAGCAGATTAAAGTTGTCGCATTATTAGGCATTGTCTGATTGTGGAAAATAAAGGATTGCCATGTTTGAGCAAGAAGTAGAAATTATTAATAAGTTAGGCTTACACGCAAGAGCAAGTAGTAAGCTAACTCAATTGGCAACTTCTTTTAAATGTGAAGTATGGCTAACTAAAAATACCAAGCGTGTGAATGCCAAAAGTATTATGGGCGTCATGATGCTTGCAGCAGGTAAAGGTAGTAAAGTAAAAGTAGAGACCATTGGTGAGGACGAGGAGGCGGCGGGTGCTGCGCTAGTTCAGCTAATTGCGGATCGCTTTGGCGAAGGTGAGTAAACTGGTTTGATAGGAATGGTTTGGTTGAATAAAGAGGAGACACAATCATGAGCATTACCTTGCGAGGCGTTGCAGGCGCGGGTGGTATTGCGATTGGTCACGTTCATCTGGTGTCCGAGACAACAGTGGACGTTGTTCATCTTGTTCTGCCAGACGCGGATATTCCTGCTGAAGTTCAGCGCTTTGATGCGGCAATCAAAGAAACGCGTAAGCAACTAGAAATGTTGTGGGGCTCTATCCCCGATAATGCACCTGCAGAATTAGGATCGTTCCTTAGTTTGCATATTATGTTGCTAAACGACCCTGCGTTGTCGCGTGATCCACGGGGCTTGATTGAAGAGCAGCGTTGTAATGCTGAATGGGCGTTAAAACAGCAGCTTGAAGTGTTACTTGCTCAGTTTGATGAAATTGAAGAAGACTATCTGCGCGAGCGTCGTGCAGATGTGATTCAAGTTGCCGATCGAATTCTTAAAGTATTAGCGGGGCATGTGGCTTGCCACACCCATGCACAACTCGCCACCGATGAAGAAACTATTCTCGTCGCGCATGACCTTAGCCCTGCCGATATGGTGCAGTATAAGGACATCGAATTTGCCGCTTTTGTCACAGATGCTGGCGGTGCAACATCTCACACAGCCATTTTGGCTCGTAGTCTAGGTATTCCATCTGTCGTCGCAATGCACAATGCGAGAGAGCTCCTCAAAGAAGGGGAGTTAGTGATTGTCGATGGTACGCAAGGTATTGTAATTGCAGAGCCAGATGAAGAGGAACTCGCATATTATCGCCACCTTGCTGCAGCGTGGAATCAAAATAAGATCTCCTTAACCAAAATTCGAACAGAAGCCGCTGTCACCCTTGATAGCCAGCAAGTCGAATTAATGGGCAACATCGAACTGCCTCAAGATGTGGATGAGGTGTTTGAAAACGGTGCGAAATCTGTTGGACTATTTCGTAGTGAATTCCTCTTTTTGTCTAGAGATGATTTGCCTTCAGAAGATGAACAATTTGAAGCGTATAAGGCAGTTGCCAGCGCGTTAAATGGTGAATCAGTCACTATTCGTACCCTGGACATTGGTACCGACAAAATTCCAAGATGGTTTGAGCGTGGTTCAGGCATTAACCCTGCTTTGGGTTTGTGTGGTGTTCGATTAACTTTGGCGCAACCACATATTTTCCAGACGCAATTACGTGCGCTTTTACGTGCTTCTGCGTTTGGGAATATTCAAATTATGTTTCCATTATTGTCCGAATCTCGACAGATTCGGCAGTGCGTTCAACATGTTGAACTGGCTAAACAAACATTGCGTGAAGAAGGTTTACCTTTTAACGAAAATATTAAAATCGGCGGGATGGTCGAAATCCCTGCTGCGGCCATTAATGTTGCGGGCTTTTTAAAAGACTTGTCGTTTGTCTCTATCGGCACGAATGACCTCGTGCAGTACACCTTGGGCGTAGACCGTGGTGACGATCAAGTCGCGCATCTTTATAATCCGGCGCATCCAGCCGTCTTGCATTTACTTTCTCATGTGATTGGTACCGCCAATCGCTTGGGCAAAGAAGTGTCTGTGTGTGGCGAAATGGCCGGCGATCCACGCTTTACCCGATTACTACTGGGCATGGGCTTGCGTAAATTCTCTATGCATCCCGCTAGCTTATTGGCCGTGAAGCAAGTCGTTCGAACAACAGACACAGCATTGCTTGGTGAAAAAGTATCAGAAATCATCACGCAAGATGATGAAGACCTAGTTGCACCTTTATTGGATGCACTGAATGTCTGATCTGAAAACGGTAGTGCCTGACTTCCGCATTCGACCTGCGGATGCGATTGATTTTTCTAAAGTTCAGCGCGTACTCATGATAAAGCTTCGTCATCATGGCGATGTCTTGCTGAGTAGCCCCGTTCCTGCGGCAATTAAACGGCAATTTCCTCATGTTGAAGTCGATGCCTTGGTGTATGACGATACAGCGGCAATGCTCCAAAACCATCCAGATATCGCGCAGATACATTGCGTCGGTAGAAATTGGAAAAAAGGTGGCTGGCTAGCGCAGTTAAAAAATGAGTGGAAGCTACTCAAGACCTTGAAAGCTAGACAGTACGATTTGCTGGTGCACCTAACAGATGGACGTCGTGGTGCGACATTGGCCAAGCGCCTTAGTGTTGATTATAGTGTCGCCCCAAAGACTAATAAGCGTGGTTGGGCAAAGTCGTTTACGCATATCTTTTCTATCCCTCGGCAAGGCAATACACGTCATACGGTGGAGTATCACTTAGATGCACTTCGCCGGTTGGGCTTGCAACCAGATGCAGATCGCCGACTCGTGTTAAAGCCAGGTGAGCAAACCATTGCAAAAGTACAAGCTATCTTGGCTGAGCATCATCTTGTCTCAAAACGTTTTCTCCACATTCACCCTCCGTCGCGTTGGTTCTTTAAGTGCTGGCCTGTTGAAAAAATGGCGGAGTTAATCTCGCGTTTGCAAGCTGATGGATGGGCGATTGTGATGACCGGCGCGCCATCAGGTATTGAGCAGGAAATGAATCAAGCCATTATTGCTCGATTAAGTAAACCGGTTGTTAATTTAACCGGGCAACTTTCTTTGCCAGAACTCGCTGCATTAACTAGCTTTGCACGACTCTTTATTGGTGTCGACTCCGCGCCAATGCATATTGCAGCTGCCATGCAAACTCCTGTGGTCACCTTTTTTGGCCCATCAGGCGATGTCGAGTGGGCGCCATGGCAAGTCTCGCATCGCATCCTCAAGCAAACTATGGCCTGCCGTCCGTGCGGTTGGGATGGTTGCGGTGGTGGTAAGTTATCGGAGTGCTTAACGATGATTACTGTGGATGAGGCATACTCGGCAGTAAATGCACTTTTATCAGTGAGTGTTATTGAATGAAAATTGCCCTGATTCGGCAACGCTATAACTCTGCTGGTGGTGCTGAGCGGTTTGTTAGTCGAGCGTTGCAACTTTTATCTGGCGCCGGGGCAGACGTAACGCTGATTGCAAGGCGTTGGAAAAATGAACCAGCCAATTTTCAGACGATTCAGGTAGATCCTTTTTATTTGGGGAGTACTTGGCGGGACTTAGGCTTTGCGGTTAATGTTCGAAAGTTTTTGGCTTCCAGCCATTTTGACTTAGTGCAGTCACATGAGAGAATTCCTGGCGTCCAGTTGTATCGAGCTGGCGATGGTGTTCATCGCGCTTGGTTGATGCATCGCTCAAGAGGAAAGTCATTTTGGTCACGCTGGAGTCACTTATTCAGTCCTTATCATCGTTATGTGTGTCGCGCAGAGCGAAAAATGTTTCTCCATCCAAACTTGAAAGCTGTCATTTGTATTTCTAAGTTGGTCCAGGAGGAAGTGCATTTCCATTTTGGTTTGCCAAAATCGCAACTACCAATTGTTTATTTGGGGGTGGATGTTGAGCATTTTCATCCTCGTGCCCGTTTGCATCGTGAATCGATTCGAGAGCAACTTAAAACACCTGACGAGGCAAAAGTTTTGCTTTTTGTTGGCTCTGGCTTTCAACGAAAAGGCTTGGATACGATGATCCGCGCCTTGACTCTTTTAGATGAGAGTCATTACCTATGGGTTGTGGGGCGAGATAAGCGAGTTAAATTCTATCAGCAGATGGCTAAAAATTTAGGTGTTTCAGATCGCGTTCGTTTTTGTGGTGTGTTTGAGGATGTTCGCCCATATTATGGTGCAGCAGATGTTTTTACCATGCCTGCTGTATATGAGCCATTTGGAAACGTAAATATGGAGGCGATGGCATGTGGTCTTCCGATTTTAACTAGTTTTACTGCAGGTGCTGCTGATATGGTGCGAGATGGAGAAACTGGCTGGGTGATTGATGCTTTAGACCATCATGCAGCGGCTGCACAATTAAGAGATTGCGATTTATCGGTATTGTCAGAAATGGGTGATAATGCCCGCATAGTTGCATGCGAATATCGAATTGAGCATATGCTCGAAAGCCTTCAGGCTGTATATCAGCGCCTACTTCCCTAATCTGATTGTTTTTCATCTTTATATCTACAGATTGTTATAAAATACACAATTAAGTGTTGAAAATCAGAGAAATGTCTGTCAAACAAACCTCCAGTATTAGACTGTACCTGAGATTGTTAGGGTGTATAAAACCTTACTGGAAGGTCGTTATCATCGCTTTTTTAGCTACTCAGATAGCTGCGATTACAGAACCACTATTTGCATGGTTGCTTGGCCCTCTCATCAATATTAACTTTGGAGCAGGTTCTCAGCAGCTTCCCGGTATATTAAGCAAGCTTGGGGCGCTTTTCGGGGACGTAAAAGTCGGTCATCTCCAAACACTTAGCCCAATTGTGATTCCGTTACTACTGATTGCAATTTTTTTGTTGCGCGGTATTTCAACATTTATTTCTGACTACACAGCAACATGGCTCTCAAATAGATTGGTGACGGATCTACGAGTTGAGATGTTTAATCGGGTACTGCGTTTGCCGATTTCATATTTTGATGAGCATCCTTCTGGTCATGTGATGTCACGCATAACTAGCGATGTTAGTAGTGTTACTGGGGCCGGTCTTAGTGTTTTGACGATCGTGCTAAAGGACTCAGTGACTGTCATTGGACAATTAGCATTGATGTTATATATCGATTGGCGCTTGACGCTAATCACGCTTGCTGCACTTCCTTTAACTGGGTTTAGTATACGTGCGGCAGGAAAGCGTTTGAGAGGGTTAAATCGCTTTCAGCAAGAGGCAATGCGTCTGCTGACTCAACAGTTGCAGGAAAGCATTCAAAATATCAAATTGGTCAAAATCAACAATGGGCAAGTAAATGAGTCTTCTCATTTTTCGCTTTCAGCAAATAAGGTTCGTCAATTAGCAGTAAAACAAACATCTGCAAGTTCTGCAAATTCAGCAATCGTGCAATTGTTGATCGCTGTCGCGCTTGCAGTTGTTATCTACTATGCGAGTTTACGTTCTGCCGCTGGCGCGATGAGTGCGGGGGACTTTATGTCTTTCTTAACCGCTATGCTAATGTTATCTCAGCCAGTGCAGCGTCTAACACGCGTCAATGAGTCGCTGCAAAAAGGGTTGGCGGCGGCAGAAAGTGTGTTTGGACTAATAGATGAGGTGCCTGAGAGCGACGTGGGGCAGAAATGTTTGGCTAGCAACCCGCTGAATGTCACGTTTGATCAAGTGACGTTTCAATATGCTCGCGCTGATGTCCCCGCTATTAAATCGCTAAGTGTTCAGATTGATGCAGGCAAAACGGTTGCATTTGTCGGTAGTTCGGGTAGTGGGAAGTCGACTCTCGTACAACTACTAACGCGTTTTTACGCTGTAGATAGTGGAACGATTTTGATAAATGGACTAGATCTCAATGAGATTCAGCTTTCAGACTTAAGGCAGCAAATTGCCTTTGTGTCACAAGATATTATGTTATTCAATGACACAATTGCTAACAATATTACTTATGGATTAAACCGGGTGGTAACTTTGGCAGAGTTAAAGTCTGCGGCTGAAAGTGCAAATGCCTTGAGCTTTATTGAGCAGTTGCCTGGTGGATTTGATTCGATGATCGGGGAGCGTGGTGCCCGCTTATCAGGTGGGCAACGTCAACGTATTGCTATCGCAAGGGCCATTTTGAAAGATGCGCCACTATTAATATTGGATGAAGCAACCTCCGCGCTTGATAACGAATCAGAAAGACTTGTCCAAGAGGCTTTGGAAAGATTGATGCGTAATCGCACGACAATGGTGATTGCTCATCGATTGAGCACAATTGAACGAGCAGATCAAATTTGTGTGATGAAGGATGGGCAGATTGTAGAAACGGGAACTCATTCGGATTTAATTTCGAAGCAGGGTGATTATTTCCGACTTTGGCAATCTCAATTTAAAGAGCAGGAAAAGGATTTAGGGCAATGAAGTTGGCTCCAAATGCAAACGTACTCGTCATTAATGTTTCAAGAATTGGTGACACATTATTGGCTACTCCTGCACTACAATCAATCAAAGCTCAAATTCCTAACGGGAAACTAACCGTACTTGGTCATCCAAAACGGGTGAGTGTTCTCAAGCATTTGCCGTTTATTGATGAAATTGGTGCAATAACCCCTTCCCGATCTGTATTTAAACGCTGGCTTGTGCGAAAAAATCAATTTGATGTTGCTATTGTGTATGGCCGAGACCTGCCTTTATTGCGCTTTGCTCGCAAAGCCGCTAAATACACGGTGGGAGAGTCTCAAGCTAAACTAGAGTATCACCGATATCTAGATGTCGTTGCCCGCCCTAAAGAAAAAATGATGCATGCGGTAGAACAGGCTTTGTTGTTACCTAGCGCAATTGGTATTTCTACTAAAGATAAAAGGCTATCTTATCTAGTTTCTTCAGATGAGCAGATTAGAGCCAAAGAATGGATTGATCGGCACGGATTGAGCGGTAAAACCTTAATTGGACTGCAGGTGTCTAGCTTTCCCACAAAGTCATATAGAGATTGGCCTGTTCACCGCTTTGCTGAATTAATAGATTGGCTTTCTTCTGATGATATTCAGCGGCGTTTTATTATTTTGGGGGATAAACTCTCTACTCCTAAAGCCAAAATGCTACACGCACAATTCCCTGATTTGGTAGTTGATGCGACTGGAGAGTTTGACTTACGTTCAAATGCAGCGTTGGTTTCCTGCTTGTCTCTCTATGTTGGTGTGGATACTGGACCCACTCATTTAGCTGGTGCATTAAGGATCCCAATGGTGGCGTTGTATCATCCGATGCACCCTTCTTCTGTATATGGGCCGCTGGAGCATGCCTCGGCCATTCTAATCGATCATCCCGCGTTAGGCTCCGGCAGAGTCAAGCCCGAATGTGAAATGAGCGACATTCAAGTGGCGTCTGTGTACGAGCCTGCTACTAGATTACTGAGTAAATGATGAATTCAACTAAAAAATTAAAAATTGTACATACCGAAGCATCATGCGGTTGGGGTGGGCAGGAAATTCGTATCTTAAGTGAAACCGATGGGATGTTAGCAAAAGGACATAATGTTACAGTTGTCTGTGTTGAACACTCCCCTCTGCACAGAGAGTCTTTGGCTAGAGGTATTCCTGTAGTTGGATTACCTATTGGAAAGAAGCGTCTGCCAGGCTTGCTTGCGATGTATTCTTGGTTGAAAAAAAACCAACCAGATGTGGTGAATACCCATAGTTCAACAGATAGTTGGTTAGTTGCACTTTCCTCTTTGTTTCTTCTCCGTGCACCTGCAATTGTTCGGACTCGTCATATTTCTGCGCCGATTAACAATAAGTGGACGACGCGTTGGCTGTACCAACGCGCGACAGATTGGATTGTGACAACTGGTGTTAAACTAAGAGATACCCTTGTACAGGATAATGGCTATCAGCCCGACAGAATCACGTCTGTGGCAACAGGAATTGATCCTGCTATTTTTTATCCGAAGAATAAAGAGGCGACTCGCTCAGCGCTAGGGCTATCTACATCTGCTCGATATTTAGGCATTGTGGCCACCTTACGGACATGGAAGGGTCATATTTATCTGATTGAAGCATTAAAGAATCTGCCTGAAGATGTGGTCTTGTTGATCGTTGGTGATGGCCCAAATAAAGTCAATATTGAAAAGTCGGTTCAAGAAAACAAACTAGTGCATCGTGTTCAATTTATAGGGCAGCAGAAAAATGTTGCCGACTGGTTAAATGCGATTGATATGCTGGTTCTTCCTTCTTATGCGAATGAAGGGGTTCCCCAAACCCTTATGCAAGGCATGTTGTGCAAAACGCCGATAGTGACTACAGACGTAGGAAGTATTCCCGAAATTATTCAGAATGAAAAAACTGGATTAGTAGTCGAGCCAAAGAATAGTTCCCAGTTAGGGCTAGCCATCTCTCGATTACTAACTAGTCCTGATGAGGCGACAATATTTGCAACACATGCATATGAGCATGCAGTGGCCTTCTACACCAAAGATAAAATGATTGAGCAGATGGAGCAGATCTTTCTACGAGTAAGCTTGGAGAAGCAAAGCTAATGAAAGTATTGATCAGTTATTTTGCCAGAGAGGACTCAATACCATTAGGTCACTCGTGTGCAAGAGGATTGCAGGAGTTAGGGCATGCTGCATTTGTTTTTGATAGTCAGGCAGAACATCCACTTGAATTATATTGTGTTAAATACATCAATAAAATTATAAAAGCAATTTCCAATAAAAAGTACTCGTTAAGTGACGAGCGCCGTATTTCAAATGCTAGATATCGCGAGTCTCAGTTAGAGTCCGCTATAAAAAGAGAAAATCCAGATGTGATTATTATTATCAGGGGTAATGGGTACTCTTCTGATTTTCTTCAATACATAAAAAATACATACAAAGTTAAATTGGTTGGATGGTGGGTCAAGGATCCACGATCAGGCATGGAAATGCTAAATGATGCAGCCAGCTACGATCATTATTATTGTATCCATCAATTTGGATACGATGTTGATTCTGGTATTGAGTATTTGCCTGCTTTAGCCATAGATAGACATTTATATCCACGGGCGGCATCTCGTGAAGAGATTTGCCTCACTCATGATGTTGTTCTTGTTGGTGGCTATAGTAGTAGAAGAGAGTTATATCTAGAGGGGTGGGGTGATTTGCCTCTTGAGATATATGGTCCGGGATGGCGGAAGCAGAAACGTATGTTCCATCCACTGTACAAACGTGCTTGGCAACAAAGGGGTATTTGGGGTAAAGATCTAGTCAATTTATATCACCAGACGAAAATTGTAATAAATATTACTAGCTGGGACCCTGCAAAACTCACTGGGCAAAACCTTCGTTTGTATGATGTGCCTGCTACAGGCACTTTTCTGATTACAGATGACTCGCCTGAAGTACGGGATATGTTTAAGGTGGGAAAAGAAATTGAGGTGTTCTCTAGTTCAGAGGAGCTTGCGGATAAAACCAAATATTATTTAGCTAATTCACAAGCTAGGGAATTAATCGCATTAAATGGATATTTTGCAACTCAGAGGATGCCATCCTATAAAGACCGGATGGCTTCAATTATGGGGAAAATTTGATGTTTGGCCTTAGGTGCTAATCTATGTTAAAGATTGATAACTTGCAGTCAATAAACAAGATACGAGTTTTTTTGGGGTGTTTGATTGCATTTTTAATGCCATTCAATCATGTGATGGCATTGAAAATGTTTGCTTTGTTCTTATGTTTTGTGCTTGCCCTTCCTCTTCTGGGAAAAACATTTAGAAAAAATGGTTTGCTCTATATTTTCCTTTTTTGGGTAGGCGCCGTATTTCTTTCAGTATTTTATTCAGTTGATATAAGATATTCCCTATCTGAATATAAATCTGATTTCTTTTATTCGTTAATTGGCTTTGTGTGTATATATCAGGTGTCTCTAGAAAGGCCCGTATTAATTGCAAAAAGTATTTTTTTTGGTTGGTTGACAAATGCCGTGCTCGGATTGCTTTGGTTTTTCTCTGGGCGCTCGGTGGATTGGTTTTATTGGCAACATGGAGTTGGTCAATATTCTACATATCTCGTAATTGTCACTCCTTTTATAATTTGGTTCCTAAAAAATAAGCCGTGGTATTGTGTCGGCGCTATTTTTTTTAATTTGTGTTTACTAGTTCTGGTTCCAAATAGAATGGCGTGGATTTGTTTGCTTTTTTATTTTGTTTTTTTTGCTGGTTTTTTTTACAAGAAAATTCGCTTTGGGTTGAATAAAAAAATTCTTTCTATTGGCGGAATTGTGCTGTTTGCTTTGATTGCTGGATTGTTAATTCAAATAAAATCGAAACCGGTTAATGCATTGGCGCCAGAGGTTTCAGGCAATGTTGAAATTATTAAGACTTTTACACAGAATGAACGCTTTGGCATGTGGAAGTTTTGGTTGGAGAAAGGTCAAGAGCATCAGTGGCTGGGGGTGGGATATGGTAAGTCATTACCAAGCCGGTTATATATAGATCAAATGCCTACATCTTGGTTTTCCTTAATGAAGGCTCATGCGCATAATATTTTCATAAATACATGGCTTCAAAGTGGATGGCTTGGTTTGTTGGCGTTTTGCATGTTTATTTATGCACTCTGTCGAAAATTTTACTTGCAAAAAGATATTAGCGATAAGCACCGCTTACTTTCCTATGCGGTCCTTATGATTGTCGGGGGTGCTGTGTTGAAAAATTTTACGGATGATTTTTTTTCCCGAAATACTATGTTTATAGTTTTTGGCTTATTTGGATATTGGTTGGCAATTTTAAATTTAGTTAACTCTGCGGGTGATAATAATGCACATTGTGCAAATTAATCTTCAGCGAAACTTAGGCGGCGGTGAGGTTTATGCTCATTTTCTATGTAAAACGCTGACGCAACTAGGTATTAAATCTACCCTGCTGAAAGGGGACGATGCGGCATGTTGGGAGTTGCTAGACATGGGGGGTACTTCAGTGGTGTCTATCTCGGATTTTAATCCTGAGTTGTACAACGTTGACGAGACCATTTTTATTAGCCATGGGCCTATGAATGATGAATTAAAGCGTTTACTCGTAAGTAAGTTTTCATGTTGGGCGATTGCTCACATGCCCATGTATGGCAGAAATCCAAGAGTCTATGATGGCTATGACCAAGTTTTTGGAGTGTCCCAATATGTGGTTGATGGCTTAAAGAACGCTGGTGTTGCGAATGTATATGATGAGCCTTTATATGGGATTGCTGATTTAGACCGTCTTGATAGATCTGATACCTCTGCTTTCATTCAAAATTCTTATTTTGATTGGGATAGAAGAAAGGGGCGAGATGTACTGTTTTCTTATTTAGAACCATTCTGGCGTTTTTTTCAATCCGAAGTACCTTATACGAAGGTAATAAAAGGAATTTCTTTGGGTGTGGTTTCAAGAATTACACCAATTAAACAATTCCCTATTTTATTTAAAAGCATAGTCCCTGTTTTGCAAAAATACCCCCATGTAACACTAGATATTTTTGGTGCCGGGGGGTATGCATCTGTTAGAGATCTAAAGAAGGTGCTAAGCCCGATTCGTTCTCAAGTCCGTTTCTGGGGGGAACAACGCAATGTCGCCCAAGTATATAGTGTTATTGATGTATTGTTAGTGGGTTTGCCAGAGAAAGAAGCATTTGGCCTCAATGTACTGGAAGCGCAAGCTTGCAAAGTGCCAGTGCTAGCGGTGAATGCACCTCCTTTTGTTGAGACAGTTAAAAACCGTGTAAATGGTTGGCTATACACTGATCCTCGACAGGACAACGGCGCTGACTTTGAACGAGCATTAAACGAAGTGCTTCGTAAGGAATACAAGCACTGGAATGTTTGTTTAGATGATAAATTTACATTTGATCGGTATGTGGAGCGTATAGATAAAATGTTACGTTCAGTAGCGCCAATTGAAGGTTGATTTATTTTGAAAATATTATTAATACATAGAAATAATATTGGTGATCTAATATGTGCAACGCCATTTATTGAAATCTTGCGGATTAGGTACCCAGAAGCAATTATTGATGCCTTAGTTAATAGTTATAATCACGAGGTTTTGCAAAATAACCCTAATCTTAACTATATATATATATATACAAAAGGTAAGCATCGATCTAAAGGTGAGTCCCTTTTTTGCGTATATTGGAATCGGCTGAGGACAATTTTCCTCTTGCGTAAAAAGTCGTACGATTACGCTTTAATTCTTACATCAGACCCTTCTGGAAGGGCCTTGTCGCTAGCAAATAGAATTGCACCTAATAAAATTATTTGCCTCTCAGATACGGCTACTGTAAAAAATAATGTTACAACTTTAGAAACGCCTTTGAACTGTCACGCGGTTGAGACTCTTTATCCGATAGCGACTGCATTAGATGTTAATGTAACTCACTGTAATCTTCAGATTTTTCCAGACGCCAAGCTTGTTGAGCATTACTTGGCTACTTGTTATCAAGCGTTGCGTGGCTTTAATGGGCTTACCATCGCTGTTCATATTTCGTCACGAAAAAAATCGCAGAGATGGCCTACGGAAATGTTCATTGAACTTATTTCACGACTATGCCAGTCTGAAGATGCAAAGATTTTACTGTTGTGGTCACCAGGGGATGCGCAGTCTGCAGGACACCCAGGAGATGATGCCAAAGCTAGAGACATTTTAAATGCAACCAAACATCTTAATGTGTTGCCAGCACCTACTTTGTCCTTAACAGAGTTATTTGCAACAGTATCACTTGCTGACTTGATGATCTGTAGTGATGGTGGGGCAATGCATGTGGCTGCTGCATTAAAGAAACCTATAATATGTTTTTTTGGAGATTCTAATCCTCGAACTTGGGGGCCATGGATGGTTCCTAACATCGTGCTTCAAAAAGAGTCGAAAGAGGTCAAAGATATTTTGGTTGATGAGGTGCTTGCTTCGTTTCACCAACTAAAAACGACGGCAATGCTAAGCTGAAGCACCCCTTTTAATTGATTTAAAAAAACATAACTGAAGTTAGCTAGAACAGTCGTTGAGGTCATGCCATTGAAAATCTTATTTTTGAACTGTGAATACCCCTTTTTAGAGAGGGCGTTTGAGTCTTTGGGACATGAAACAGTTCATAATGTGAATGATCTACAAAACGTAGACATGACAATACTCAGCATGAAATATGCAGCAAAAAGACCTTTTGAACTGTATAAAATATATAGCAAAAAACGACTTGGACCGGTGGTGGTTTGGGATCGAGATGGTCCATCGCATATGGGAGAAAAGGCGTGGAGGTTGTGGGTTCTAAAACATTTTCGTTGTATGGACCTTTATGCTACCCATACCTTGCAAGATGCAGGGCTTTTTTCGAATGAGGTTTTGTATTTTGCAAATGCTGCATGTACGTTTTCATATAATTTAAATGGTGCTAACTTGGCATCATTGAGAGATGCTTCAACATACAAGTATGATGTGACTTTTTTTGGTGAGACAAACGGAGAAAGGTTTCCAGAAATGCTGCCTAGAGCAGAATTTTTGAAAGCTTTGGCAGTTCAACTTGATAAACTAGATATTAGTTATTCCTTTTATCCTCCAAAAATGTCATTGGAAGAGCAAATCTCTTTTATTCAGTCTTCAAAAATTAATTTAAATTTTCATGCTGGTTGTGATACGCGTTGGCAAGGTGGTTGGCGTGGGCAGCCAAAAAGCTGGGGGCTTCCTGAAAGATGCTATGGAGTGCCTGCAACAGGAGGTTTTTTGCTCTCAGATGAGAGAGTTCATTATAAAGACGATTTTTCTCCTGATGAATACTGTACTTTCTCTGATCTAGATGATTGTGTTACGAAGATTCGCTATTACATTTCGAACTTTGAAGCATCACGAGTGATTGCGGAGAAAGCGTACAAAAAAACGCACTCTTCGCATACATACGTTCATCGAGCCACAAGGCTGCTAGATTTTTATTCTTATTGGAAAGAAATGCAAAAATTTAAATAGTTTTTGAGTTTTTATCTTTAATTATCTAACATGCTAATTAGGCCAAAAGATCTAAAGAGATTTACATAGGTCACGTATATGTAAATTTCATTAACCCTTCTCAATCGGCCCCCAGCACTTTTTTCCTTGTTGATCGATGCACACCATGTAATTGGTTTTGTCTGAATTGAACTTAATGTAGCGAGTGTCTTTTCTGCCGGTGTCATTCTTATCTGTGCCCGCACAGTCTGGGCCGAGGGAGTCGAACGTGACTTCTCGGTCTACTTGTAGTTGAGTGATTGAATTATCTGCAAGTGGATGGATGACAATATTTCCTTCGATGGTTTCTTTATTGCTGTTGCTTGAAAAATGATTGTCAGTAAAGGTGAAGTGGTCTGTGCAGTTCGCTTCTGTATAGTGCCATTCGCCTACTAAGTCGGATGCCAAATTTTCGGCAAGTACGCTAGAGGACGCATAAATAGAAGTAATAGCGATGCTGGTGAATAAGATTTTTTTCATCAAATAGTCCTTTAGCATGATGCTCATGCCATTTGAATATTGTGCCGCTGTAAATCTTTAAGTTGATGAGAAATCTTCACTGCAAGTAGTTTTTATAAGATGCTTGTTTCCCCGTGCGCCCAAACGGTCAATGACGTGGCATCTTTTGCTGTTACTCCCTGCGCAACTACCCCCGCAATCATCCCTGTCAGCACATCTCCCATGCCTGCTACTGCCATGCCAGGATGACCGCTGGTATTCACAAACCATTGGCCGTCTGGCGTGGCGATGATGCTGCCAGATCCTTTTAATACCACCGTGCTGTTGTATTCTTTCGCTAGTTTCAGTGCGGATTCTATTCTGTTTATGTTGATGGATTCGGTATTTGTATGGAGCAACCGGGCTGCCTCTAGTGGATGCGGGGTGATAATAGTGTCTGCGTTTCGTTGTTGGCAGAGCGTTTTTAGCGCGGGATTGGCTGCAATGAGGTTGAGTGCATCTGCGTCAATGACAAGTGGAATGGGTAGGCTTAATGAGGTTTTTAATAACTCTTGGGCTTCTGCTGATGTGCCAAGCCCGGGGCCAATACCGAGTACTGAAAGTGGTTGTGATAAGAGTTTTTCTGGTTTGCTACGCATGATTTGTGGGAAGTTCATGTCAATTTGTAGTGAACCTAAACAGCTGCCAATCACTTTGCCCGCGCCAGATTTTAGGGCTGCTCGTGTGGCAAGGATGACGGCGCCCTCCATGCCCTCTTCTCCACCTAATATCCCTACGGTGCCATAGGTGCCTTTGTGGCTATTGTGCTTGCGGGGCGGGGGTTGGACGGGGGCTGTGTGGATAAGTGTGCCACTAGCGGTGCCGGCTGGCACACCAAGTTCATCTAGATAGGCTTCCCCTGCGTAGTCACGTCCATCATACGTAAATAGACCCGGCTTCCAGCCGAGGTAGGTAAGGGTGTGGTGCGCGATGACGCAAGGGCTGAAGGCCACGCCTGTATCTGCGTTTAGGCCGCTTGGCATGTCGAGCGCGAGTATGTTTACACTGCATTGGTTTAGGTATTCAATTGCCTTGGCAAAAGCTCCTTCAGGGTGTCTGGTTAGCCCGATGCCAAAAATGCCATCGATTCCCCATGTCCACTCTTCAATAGTTGGTAATTCATTTTGTAGTAAGAAACCAGCATCACAATAGGCTTGGTAAGCATTTGCGGCATCTATGGGGAGTTTGTTGATTTTACCGAGTAAGACGGTGGTGCAATGAACCCCTTGCAGCTGGAGTAACCTAGACATGACGAGTGCGTCGCCACCGTTATTGCCAGGGCCAGCAATAATCAGAATTTTATCGGTGTTGGATATTCTGGTAAGTAGCCAATCTGCCGCCGCTTTACCGGCTCGCTCCATTAGTGGCGGACTGGGATGGTTTTCCTGCGCCTTTGCTTCATGTTCTCGAAGCTCGTTTGTCAGGTAACAAAGGGGAAGATGCAGGATTTCTGACATGCTGTGCTTTCGGTTGGGCAATAATCCAAGTAAAATCAACTGTTTTAGAACTAATTGATCCAGACAAAACGGTCGCGACTAATGGTTAGTGTACGCGATGCGGTGGTCAGCAAATTTTAGGTACATCAAAGCATGCGCACTTTTCAGGAACTGATTTTAACGCTGCAACAATTTTGGGGTAAGCATGGTTGCACCGTATTGCAACCCTACGATATGGAAATGGGCGCGGGCACAAGCCACACAGCGACTTTCCTGCGTGCTATTGGTCCAGAGCCATGGAATGCAGCGTATGTACAACCCTCTCGCCGTCCAAAAGATGGTCGTTATGGCGAGAACCCAAACCGCTTGCAACATTACTACCAATTCCAAGTAGTGATGAAACCATCCCCAGATAATCTACAAGAATTATATCTGGATAGCTTACGTGCGTTGGGCGTGGATCCGAACGTGCATGATATCCGCTTTGTAGAAGACGACTGGGAAAACCCAACACTAGGCGCTTGGGGCTTGGGTTGGGAAGTTTGGTTAAACGGGATGGAAGTGACGCAATTTACGTACTTCCAGCAAGTGGGTGGTATTGATTGTAAGCCAGTACTGGGCGAAATCACATACGGTATCGAGCGTTTGGCGATGTACATTCAGGGCGTAGAAAACGTCTACGATTTGGTATGGTCGATTGCGCCTGATGGTACCCGTGTGACTTATGGTGACGTGTATCACCAAAACGAAGTAGAGCAATCGCGTTACAACTTCGAACACAGCAACGTTGATGGCCTCTTTTATCTATTCAACTACTACGAATCGGAAGCCAAGCGTTTGTTAGACGTCGGTTTTGCGCTGCCAGTGTATGAGATGGTATTGAAAGCCGCGCATACGTTTAACTTGCTAGATGCGCGTGGTGCGATTTCTGTAACTGAGCGTGCAGCCTACATTGGCCGTATCCGTAACTTGGCGCGTGGCGTGGCGCAAGCCTTCTACAACAGTCGCGAAGTGTTAGGTTTCCCTATGTGCCAATTAGAAAACCCTCGTGTGATCGATTTGTTTGGTCAAGAGTGGGTGGATCGCATTAAGGCTATTCGTAACGGTGAAACCCCGGCGGCAGAGTAATAGATTAGGTAAATGCCTTATCTGACGGGATGACAGAATGCTGAAGGTTGCCTGTGGGCAGCCTCTAGAAGAGAAAAGATCATGCAAGAAAATTTATTGATTGAATTGCTGACCGAAGAATTGCCTCCAAAAGCGTTGGCAAATTTGGGTCAGGTATTTTCACAAACGGTGTTTGACGAACTCGTCAAATTGCAATTGGTAGCAAAAGACGTTGAGTTGCAATCATTTGCTAGCCCACGTCGTTTGGCCGTGCGTATTCCTAGCGTATTGGCAACGCAACCAGAACAGCAGATCGAGCGTAAAGGCCCTGCCGTCGCTTCTGGTATGAAAGATGGACAACCAACGCCAGCACTGATGGGTTTTGCCCGTTCTTGTGGAGTTGAGGTTGCTGCGTTAGCAACGATGTCGGATGGCAAACAAGATGTGTTTGTGTTCCGTAGTAGCAAGCCGGGTGACGCATTGGCCAACTTGTTGCCAGAAGTATTGGCTACTGCGATCAAGAAATTGCCGATTCCGAAAATGATGCGTTGGGGTGATACCGATGTGCAATTTGTACGTCCGGTAAAGCGCCTCATCGCGCTATTGGGCAAAGAAGTATTGCCAGTTAGCCTGTTAGGACTAACGGCCGACCGCATTACCCGTGGTCATCGTTTCTTATCTGACGGTGATTTGAGCATTGCTCATGCAGATGACTACGCGCGTGTCTTATTCGAAGAAGGCAAGGTCGTGGCTAGCGTAGCGGCACGTAAAGCGCTGATCGAGAAGCACCTGAACGAAGAAGCGGCTAAGCTGAATGCAACGATCGGTGCCGATGCGGCGTTGATTGATGAAGTGACCGCCTTGGTCGAGTGGCCGGTCGTATACGCTGCTCGCTTTGAGGATGAATTCCTGAAAGTGCCGCAAGAATGTCTGATGCTGACTATGCAGCAGAACCAGAAGTATTTCCCGCTATTGGATAGCAATGGCAAATTGCTGCCAAACTTCTTGTTGGTGTCTAACCTGCAAACCGAAGACCCAAGCCATATTATTCAAGGTAATGAGCGCGTGTTGCGTGCCCGTTTATCAGATGCGCGCTTCTTCTTTGAGCAAGACCAGAAGGTTCGCTTAGAAAATCGTGTGGCTCGCCTTGAGAATGTGGTTTACCACAATAAGCTAGGTTCGCAGCTAGAGCGTATTGCTCGCTTGCAAGCGCTGGCTGGCGAAATCGCTGCGCTATTGGGTGCTGATCGTGCAACCGCTAGCCGTGCAGCGTACTTGGCAAAAGCCGACTTGGTGTCTGACATGGTGGGCGAGTTCCCTGAACTACAGGGCACCATGGGCCGTTACTATGCGCAAATTGATGGTGAAACTGCTGAAGTTGCAGATGCGATTGAAGGCCATTATCACCCACGTTTTGCTGGTGACTCGTTGCCCGCCGGTAATATCGCGCTGAGCGTTGCCTTGGCTGATAAGTTAGAAACCCTGGTGGGTATTTACGGTATTGGCTTGATCCCAACGGGTGATAAAGATCCATTTGCGCTTCGCCGTGCGGCACTAGGTGTATTGCGTATGTTGATCGAAGCGGAATTGCCGGTGGATGTATCTGCACTCTTAAGTTTGGCGGCTAATTCGTTTGAAGCGGGTAAGTTGTCTGCGGATGTGGTGGCTGGTGTGGCTGGCTTTATGCAAGATCGCCTGAAGAACTTGCTATCTGGTGAGTTTGATGGCCGTGAAGTGGATGCCGTGTTGGCATTGCGCCCAGCGCGTCTAGATAGCATTCGTGCCAAGTTGCAAGCGGTGGCTGAGTTCCGTGCTTTGCCAGAGGCGGCTGCATTGGCAGCTGCAGACAAGCGTATCCGTAATATCTTGAAAAAGGTAGAAGGTGAATTGCCTGCAGTGGATGCGGCGAAGTTTGTTGAAGCGCCTGAAAAAGCCTTGTTTGAAGCGACGCGTGCGTTGGCGCCAACGGTGAATGCAGAACTTTCTGCGGGTAACTACACGGCGGCATTGAAGCAATTGGCGGGGCTGCGTGCACCGGTGGATGCTTTCTTTGCAGATGTAATGGTGATGGCAGAAGATTTAGGTGTGCGTAATAACCGTCTAGCGTTGCTATCGGAACTCGCGAGCCTGATGAATCAGGTGGCTGAGATTGCCGTGTTGGCAGAGTAAGCATGACGATCAAGCTGATCATCTTAGACCGAGATGGCGTTATCAACTTTGATAGTGATGAGTACGTCAAAAGTGTGGACGAGTGGATTCCGTTACCCGGCAGCATTGAGGCGATAGCCCGTCTGACCAAAGCGGGCTGGCAGGTGGCGATTGCCACTAACCAATCCGGTATTGCACGTGGGTATTTTGATCTATCTACCCTAGACGCGATGCATGACAAATTGGCCACATTGCTAACGCCCTTAGGTGGCAAAATCGACAAAATCGAATTTTGTCCACACGGACCGGATGTCAGTTGTGATTGTCGAAAACCCCTTCCGGGCATGTTCAGAACAATTGCGGACCACTATGGTTTAGCGGATTTATCTGGCATCCCCGTTGTGGGAGATAGCCTGCGCGATTTAGAAGCAGGCATGCAATTAGGCGCGACCCCTTATTTGGTGAAAACCGGTAAGGGTGAACGCACGATTGCAAAAGGGAGTTTGCCGCAGGGGACGATTGTCTGTGACGATCTGGCGGCAGTCGTGGATGCGCTTTTAACCGAGTAGCAACCATTTTGGCAACCCAATACTAACTAAAAAAGTCCAGCAATGAATGCCATTCGTTCTATTTTGTTTTATGTCGCCGCGTTAGTGTTAACGCCGATTTATTGTGTCATTGGCACGTTGATTCTGCCGCTACCCGCTAGGATTCGTTACCGCATCGTGAGTACCTTTGGTTGGACTCGTCTCATGATGTGGGTGGTGGAATATATTTGCGGTATTAAGTACAAAGTAGAAGGCTTAGAAAACCTGCAAGGGGTGAAGCCGGCCATTATTTGTTCTAAGCACCAATCGGCATGGGAAACCATGGCACTGCAAATGGTGTTTCCTCCGCAAGTGTATATCGCGAAGAAAGAATTACTTTATATTCCTTTCTTTGGTTGGGGCTTGGCAACGATTTCGACCATCTTTATTGATCGCTCGGCTGGCGTTGAGTCTCGCAATAAAATGCTAGATGTGTCTAAAAAGCGGTTGAATGATGGGTTCTGGATTGTGATTTTCCCGGAAGGCACTCGTACTGAACCGGGCGCGAAAGTGAAGTACAAAAAGGGTGCTGCCGATATGGCGCGTGCCTTAGAAGTGCCATTAGTACCGGTTGCGCACAATGCGGGTGATTATTGGCCAAAAAATAGCTGGATGAAACGCCCTGGTACGATTACCGTTTCGATTGGTCGCCCGATTTACCCGGATGGACGTGATTTGGCGTCTATTACCAATGCAGCGCACGCATGGATCGAAGGCGAAGTCGCCCGCATCCGTCAGTAACTCTGACGACTACTGCTGGCTCGCTAGTACTGCAAATTGTCGACGCAGATACGGTGAGCCAGTATCCCGTGCTTGTCCGTCACGGACAACGCCGAACGATTGGCCTCGCCATCAAAGAAGCTGCTCTCGTGATTCATTTGCCTGCAAGGGCAAACGCAGAGCAAGCGCTTCCCTTTATTCAGCAAAAAGCCGCTTGGTTAGCAAAGCACCTTGGCAATGTCGACAACCGGCCGAAACCACCTGATTTTGCGGATGGTTCTTCTATTGACTGGTTGGGTGAACAATTGACGATCGTCCTCTTGCCGGGTAGAACGAGAGGGGTAGAAGTTGAGCAAGATGGCCAGTATTTGGTCATTCGTGTGCCAACAGGGAAACCTGCGACAGTGATTCCACCTGCGGTTGCGGAATGGATGGCCGGACAAGCGCTTGCTTATTTTCTGCCTCGGTTTGATAGCTACGCGCAATTAATGCGATTAACTAAAACGCCCCCATTGTCTCTTTCCTCTGCGCGCCAAAAGTGGGGGAGTTGTGATCATAAAGGTGAAATCAAATTAAACTGGCGATTGATGCAAGCGCCGCCAGCGCTGATTGATTATGTGATTTGTCATGAGTTGGCGCATTTAAAAGAGTTTAATCATGGCCCTGCTTTTTGGCAGATCGTGGCGACACTTTGTCCAGATTACAAAGCAAGGCGAAAAGCGTTAAAAGAACAAGGGACTGCTTGGCTAAGTTGGTAAGGAACCAATCTTTGTATGGCTGTTCTGATGGAAAGAAACCAGATAAGGGGTAGGTAAATGAGATTACTGCATACAATGATTCGCGTAGGGAATTTGGATAAATCGATCGACTTTTATACCTCGGTGCTAGGGATGAAGTTACTGCGTAAGAATGATTATCCAGATGGCCGTTTTACACTGGCGTTTGTGGGCTATGGTGATGAAGACACGAATTCGGTGATCGAGTTGACACACAACTGGGATACTGAAAGTTATGATTTAGGTAACGGTTTTGGCCATTTGGCGGTGGAAGTAGAAGATGCTTATGCTACCTGTGAGGCGGTTCGTGCAAAAGGTGGCAAGGTCACCCGGGAAGCTGGTCCGATGAAGCATGGCACGACCGTGATTGCCTTTGTAGAAGATCCAGACGGTTATAAGATCGAGTTTATTCAGCTCGGTACACGATAACTAAAAAAGCCTGCCAAACTAATGAGTGGCAGGCTTTTTTCGCATGAGTCAAAACGGAATTAAGCCGCAGTGCCCATCAAGGCTTCTACTTCTGCAATGCTCTTTGGAATCGGCTCACCAATGACTTCGCAGCTATTCTCTGTGATGAGTACTTCATCTTCAATCCTTACACCACCTGCATCACGATATTGATTTAGCACTTCATAGTTGATGAGGTGCGCATGGCGTTTTTCAGCTTGCCACTGGTCGATCTGGGCCGGGATAAAATAGAGACCCGGTTCCACGGTCATCACCATCCCTTGGCGATAGGCTTTACCCATTCGTAAGTTCCGCATACCAAATAGCGTACTGCGGGTGGTGGCTTCGTCATAACCGACATACGCTTCACCAAGGTTTTCCATATCGTGCACGTCCATGCCAATCTGATGGCCAAGCCCGCACTGGAAGATGATCGCATAGGCGCCACTTAGCACGGTTTCTTCGGTGTCACCGGTGAAAATGCCTAGTGCTTTTAAGCCATCCACCAGTTTACTCACCGCTAATTGGTGGACGGATAAATTGGTGACGCCCGGTTTCATGGCGGCGATCGCGGCTAGTTGTGAGTCTAGGGTGATTTGATAGAGCGTGCGTTGTCGGTCGGTAAACTGCCCGCTAACGGGAAGGGTGCGGGTAATATCGCTTGCATAACCAAGACGACTGCTGCAACCGGTATCGTTTACCACCCAGTCGCCCGCTTGCAATTGGTTGTGATGGCTGCCGTTGTGCAGCACTTCGCCTTGCTTCGAGAAAATACTTGGGTAGGCTAATTGCAAACCATGGCGGCGCATTAGGCCTTCCATTGCACCGACAATTTGATATTCATACTGACCAGGGCGAGTTTCTCGCATAGCGGTTTCATGCATTTGCTTGGTAATGCCCAGCGCCCACGTCATTTCGGCGATTTCTTCTTCGGACTTTACTTCGCGTTGTGCCACGATTGCTCGGATTAGGTCTACCGATTCGCCACGGGCAATTTCCGTGACGGCCAGATTGAGTAGTGTTGCCAGCTGTAAGGCGGACTTGCCACGGTAGGGCGGCAAATAATGAATGCGTCGACCTGCATTTTGTGCTGCCTTTAGCTCCTCTGGCAAACTAGCGAGAGAAGCGGTTTGTGTGATGCCAACGGTTTGTCCACGCTCGGCCAAGGTTGGCAGCGGGCCGGTCCAGACGATGCTTTCTAGGCTGGGATCATCGCCATACAGGGTGCAGGTGCCGTTATCTGTATCGAGGACGCCGACTAGATCGGGCATGTGTAAGCCAAAATAGTAAGCAAAGCTGCTGTCTTGTCTAAACGGGTAAATATTATGCAGGTAGTTCATCGACGCATCCTGATTGCCTGGCAATAGGATGAGACCGCTGTTTGCCATTCGTGCTAACAGTGCGGTGCGGCGTGCTTCATAGATATTTGGTGAAAAGGTTGTTGCGTGACTCATGTCGTGACTCCGTCACAAAGAAAAACTCCCGTTGCCTGGAGAGAGAGAGGCAACGGGAGACATGCCCTTAGGCGATGTGAGTTGCGATACGTTCTACGTGGTGGCAGGCAATTTGACGGCCTTCCACTGGGCGCAGGTCGGGAGTTTCCTGCTGGCAGCGCGTATCGGCATACGGGCAGCGTTTATGAAACGCACAGCCAGTTGGAGGGTTGAGTGGACTAGGAAGTTCCCCTTCAATGCGAATTTTTGTGCGACGGTCTTCTGCAAATACCGATGGGGTCGCCGACAATAGCGCTTGGGTATAAGGGTGCATCGGCTTGCTGTAGATGACTTCTTTTGTACCCATTTCCACGGCACGACCGAGGTACATCACCATCAGATCATCGGCAACGTGTTCAACCACCGATAAGTTGTGAGAGATGAACACGTAAGCGGTGTTGAACTCTTCTTGCAGATCCATAAACAAGTTGAGTACCTGCGCCTGAATCGATACATCTAGCGCGGAGGTTGGCTCATCTGCCACCACAATTTTCGGTTGCAACATCATGGCGCGCGCAATCGCAATCCGCTGACGCTGTCCACCAGAGAACATGTGCGGATAGCGGAAGAAATGCTCAGGACGAAGACCAACACGGGTCATCATGGCGCGCACTTTTTCTTCGCGTTCTGCTTTTGTTAGCGTGGTGTTAATGGTGAGCGGTTCGGCTAACTGATCACCAATCTTTTGACGTGGGTTCAGCGAGGCATACGGGTTTTGGAACACCATCTGCACTTTTTTACGTAGATCTTTAATATCGCCTTTACCTGCTTTGGTGATATCTGTGCCATCTAATACTAATTTACCCGCGGTTGGCGCTTCTATGAGTGTTAGCTGGCGTGCTAGCGTGGATTTACCACAGCCAGACTCCCCTACAACGGCAAGCGTTTTGCCTGCACGTAACTGGAAGGACACGCCATTGAGTGCTTTAACGTGTGCTTTCGGCTTAAGAAAACCTTGGGATACTTCGTAATGACGGGTGAGGTCTTGAGCCTCTAATACAACATCGCTCATACGGCCTCCTTCGCAAATAGTGGGGTAAAGCAGCGCACGGCACCTTGATCATAAGTGGTGATGCCTGGGCGTTCCTGACGGCAGCGGTCTGCCACATACGGGCAGCGTGGGCTTAATAGACAGCCGGTTGGGCGATCATATTGGCCAGGTACGATGCCGGGTAGGGTGGATAGCCGTCTTGCCCCTTTGCTATGTTCAGGGATAGATGCGAGTAGTGCTTCGGTATAAGGGTGAACCGGGTGACGGAAAAGCCCCGGTACTTCGCCTACTTCTGCCACTTGCCCGGCGTACATCACCGCCACGCGGTGTGCGACTTCAGAGATCACCGCGAGGTCATGGGTAATCATGATGAGCGCCATATTACGTTCTTTTTGCAGGCTAACCAGCAAGTCCATAATCTGCGCTTGGATGGTCACGTCGAGCGCGGTGGTCGGCTCGTCGGCAATCAGGAGTTTTGGATTACAGGCCAGTGCAATCGCGATCATCACCCGTTGGCTCATCCCGCCAGATAGCTGGTGCGGGTAGGCTTCCAAGCGGGTTTTTGCGGCTGGAATCTCGACTAGTTCCATCAGTTCGAGTGCGCGAGCTTTGAGTGCACCACCACGTAAACCTTGGTGAACTTTTAGCACTTCCATGATCTGATAACCGACGGTGTAGCTCGGGTTGAGCGAGGTCATCGGGTCTTGGAAGATCATGGCGATATCTTTGCCCACAATCTTGCGGCGATCGCGCGCAGAGATGGTGAGTAGATTTTTGCCATCGAAGCTGAGTTCGTCAGCAACAATGCGGCCTTGTCCTTCTAGTAGGCCCATCATTGCCATCATGGTGACAGATTTACCCGAACCGGATTCCCCAACGATACCCACGATTTCGCCTTGGCTAACGGTGAGGTCTAGTCCTTCGACGGCGCGGAATGGCTTGCTGGTAGAACCAAACTCGACGGATAAATTGCGAATACTTAATAGTGGCGTGTTTTGTTGTGTCATTTACCTATCCTCACGCAGCACGTTTTAGTTTTGGATCGAGTGCATCCCGTAGGCCGTCACCCATTAGGTTGATTGCCAATACGGATAACAAGATCGTTAGACCCGGTAAGGTGACTACCCACCATGCGCTTTCGATGTAGTCGCGCGCAGAGGCGAGCATAGTGCCCCATTCTGGTGTTGGAGGTTGTACGCCCATGCCCAAGAAGCCCAGTGCGGCAATTTCCAAAATCGCAGACGAGAAGCTCATAGTGGCGTGAACGATGAGAGGTGCCATACAGTTTGGTAGTACGGTCACTAGCATCAGGCGGAATAATCCGGCTCCGGCAACGCGAGAGGCGGTGACATAGTCTTTATTGAGTTCAGACATCGCTGACGCACGGGTTAAACGTACATACGCTGGTAGTGCAACCACCGCAATCGCGATCATCGCGTTAACTAGGCCTGGGCCTAGAATCGCCATAATAGCCACCGCTAATAATAGCGATGGTAGCGCCATCATAATGTCCATTAAACGCATGATGCCTTGACCTAGCCATTTCGGGAAAAAGGCGGCTAGTAAGCCAAGTAAAATGCCCGGGATCAGTGACATCACGACTGACGAGAGGCCAATTAATAGCGACAATCTCGCACCGTGGATAAGACGAGAAAGAATGTCACGGCCTAATTCGTCCGTCCCCAATAAAAATTGACTAGAACCATTAGCAGACCAAGCCGGAGGGGTGAGTAAGTGATCTCTAAATTGTTCGATTGGGCTATAAGGCGCGATAATCGGCGCAAATAGCGCACAGAAAACCACAATCGAAATAAACACAAGACCAGCCACCGCACCTTTGTTATGCGCAAAGCCTTGCCAGAATTCTTTTAGCGGGGAAGGGTAGCTAATTGCCTGATCTTCTGCCGCTGTATTCACTGTTGCAGTGTTTACATTTGCCATCATGAATATCCTATTATTTTGAATGACGGATTCGCGGGTTGGCGATGCCGTATAAAATATCGACGAGGAAGTTTGTCAGGATTACCAAGGTAGCAACCAACAAAATACCGTTTTGTACGACGGGATAGTCACGACGACCAATCGCATCAATTAGCCATTTGCCAATGCCTGGCCAAGAGAAAATGGTTTCTGTTAGCACTGCTCCACCCATTAGCGTACCAACTTGCAGGCCGATTACGGTTAGGACCGGGATCATGGCGTTACGCAGTGTGTGCACAAAAATCACGCGGGCTGGCGATAGTCCTTTGGCGCGGGCAGTACGCACATAATCTTCACGCAATACTTCTAGCATAGAAGACCGTGTCATCCGTGCAATCACGGCAAGTGGAATTGTGCCGAGCACAATCGCTGGCAAAATTAGGTGTTTCACTGCATCGATAAATGCGCCTGCATTGAGTTCAGGGTCGGCAATTTGTGCTTTCCATGCATCAATCAGCATAAAGCCAGTCACCGGCGGGACATCAAACGCTAAGTCGATACGGCCAGAAACAGGCGTCCAACCAAGTGAAACCGAGAACAGCATGATGAGGATTAAGCCCCACCAGAAAATCGGCATCGAGAAACCGGTGAGCGAGATGGTCATCACGCCGTGGTCAAAGATTGATCCGCGTTTAATCGCGGCAAGGATACCGGCTAGTAGTCCAAACACCGTCGCAAACACCAAAGCCGCTAAAGCTAACTCTAATGTGGCTGGAAATAAGGTTTTGAACTCAACCCAAACGTTTTCTTGGGTTTTCAGAGATTGCCCTAAATTACCGTGAAGCAATTGGCTAACATAATTGACGTACTGTGTCGTCAATGGCTGGTCTAGCCCTAAACGTTTCATCGCTGCAGCGTGTAACTCTGGGGAAAGGGAACGTTCACCTACCATCACTTCAATTGGGTCGCCCGGGATCATCCGGATCAATGAAAAGGTTAGTAAGGTGATGCCGATAAAGGTCGGGATTAACACCCCGATTCGGCGAAGTAAGAATGCAAACATATTTTTCTCCCGTCCAATACATAGCGTGTAGTACGGACGTCACCTTCATGCCGGATAAGCATGAATTCGGGATTTACTGAAACAATACTAAACAAAACCCCGATGGGCGGTAAATGCTGCTTACCGTAACATCGGGGTTCTGAGAAGTCGGCGATTAATTACTTGCCAACACTCACGCCTTCAAAGCTGTAGTCACCAAATGGACTAATCTTGAAGCCGTTCACTTCTTTACGCATTGGTTGGTTCACAACAGAGTGAGCGATCGTTGTCCAAGGTAGATCTTTCTTGAACACTTCCTGAGCTTTAGAGTAAAGCGCAGTACGCTCTTTTAGGTCGGTACTCTTACGTGCTTTTAACACGAGTGCATCGAACTCTTTGCTGCAATAACGAGAGTAGTTAGAACCGCCCACTGCTTCACATGTTAGCAATACGCCCAAGAAGTTATCTGGACTAGCGTAGTCACCTGTCCAACCAATCAGACCGGTGTCGTGTTCGCCGTTCTTCATGCGTTTTAGGTACTCGCCCCACTCGTAAGTCGTGATCTTGGCGTTCACTCCAATTTTTGCCCAGTCTGCCTGAATCATTTCAGCCATTAGTTTTGCATTTGGGTTGTATGGACGTTGTACTGGCATTGCCCATAGAGAAATATCAAAACCGTTTGGATAGCCAGCTTTCGCTAACAAGGCTTTTGCTTTTGCAACGTCGTACGGTGCATTTTTCAAAGACTTGTTGTAAGACCATAGAGAAGATGGGAATGGATTCGATGCTTCTTGGCCTTGGCCTTGGTAAACCGCATCGATGATGGCTTTACGGTTGATTGCCATATCCAACGCTTGGCGAACTTCTTTTTTCGCCAATTGTGGTTTTTCGGTGTTGTAAGACACGTAGCCGATGTTAAAGCCAGGTGCTGCAATCACTTTTAGTGCTGGGTCTGTCTTCATCGCCGCCAAATCGCTTGGTTTTGGATAAGACATGATCTGGCACTCGCCAGCCTTCATTTTCTGGTAGCGAACAGATGGGTCTGTGGTGATCGCGAAGATTAGGTTGTCTACCTTCACTGCACCTTTACGCCAGTATTGTTTGTTTGCCACGTAGCGAATTTGTGCATCTTTTTGGTAACGCTTCAAGATGAACGGACCAGTACCAACTGGTTGTTGGTTGATCATGTTCGCTTTGCCTTCTTTCACTAGTTTGTCTGCAAATTCAGCAGACAACACAGAAGCGAATGGCATTGCAATTTTTGCTAGCAAGTCAGCATCTGGGTCTTTCAAAGTGAATTTAACCGTGTTGGCATCCACTTTGGTGACCGCAGTGATATTTGCATCTAGACCGGTGTCAGATGCATACGGAAATTCTGCTGGGTACGCTTTGTTGAAAGGGTAGTTCTTGTCAATCATACGGCTGAAGGTGAAGACCACGTCATCAGCAGTAAAGTCACGAGTTGGTTTGAACCACTCTGTGGTATGGAATTTCACGCCTTTGCGTAGTTTAAAGGTGTATTCCTTGCCATCTGGAGAAACGGTCCACGCTTCTGCCAAACCAGGGATGATTTTGGTAGAGCCGTGTTCGAATTCGACTAGACGGTTAAACATGGCATGGCCTGCCGCGTCAAAGGTTTGTCCGCCAGTGTACTGAGCAGAATCAAAACCTTCAGGGCTACCTTCTGAACAGTAGATCAAAGTGCCGGCCGCAAATGAAGAACTTGCAGCTAAGGTAAAACCAGCAGCTAACAGCAGTTTTTTGGATAAATCCATTGATTGACTCCCTTCCAATTGAGACGAGTTAAGCTTTTGCGTTCAGGTAAGCCTGTTGATTTACCTGTGTAACTCCACATATCGCGGGCAACTGTCCTCTGCAGGTCTTGCAGAGGCAGAAAGCTTTTTATTAATATACTGACCATTTGGTTAAACGAATGCAAGTGTTTGATCTCAAATGATCTATGCCAAATTCTATGATTTGATCAAGCTATCTGTTGAGATAGCTAACAGCGGATTATTTCATAGAAGAATTATCACACCAACTAAAGAAAATTGATGTTCTATTACTGAATGTTATATTCTGTAAAACAGCCCATGTAGAAATGACCAAAAACTATGATTCGTTTTCGACAGATTGAAGCCTTCCGACACTTGATGAGTAGCGGCACCACCGTGGGGGCAGCCAAGCGGATGCACATTACGCAACCGGCGATTAGTCGTCTCATCAATGACTTAGAAGATGACCTCGGCTTTAAGTTGTTTCATCGGGTAAAAGGGAGATTAGAACCCACCACTGCAGGGGTGCGTTTTCATCGTGCGGTAGAAGAAAACTTTCTTGGCTTAGAGCGATTACGCAAAGCGGCGGAGACGATTCGAGAAGATGAGCACGAAGGATTATCGATTGCCTGTATGCCAGTGTTGGCGACGACCTTATTGCCACTTATCTTAAAAGAGTTTTTCAAATTGCAGCCCAATGTGCCGGTAAAAGTAGATTCGATTGGGAACTCCGAATTGCTGGTGCAGTTGCAAGACATGAAGGTAGATGTTGGGATTAGCGCGGAATTTGCTTCGATTGCCGGGATTGAGGTGGAGTCTATTTATGAGACCGATCCACTTTGCGCCTTGCCACCGGGGCATCGCCTGATTGAAAAAGACAAGATTTATCCGGAAGATTTAGCCGACGAAACCATTATTGGTTGGTTACCCGGCAATGCACTCTCTCATGGCGATGAAGACAAAACTTATTTTGGACGTGCAGGCGTGCGCCCAAAGTGCCTGATTCGTACTTATACGTCGCATATTCGCTATGCGATGGTGGCCAGTGGCTTTGGCGTATCGATTGTCGAGCCATTTGCATCTAGTGTGTGGAGAGCGCATGGCGTTGTCGTCAAACCGTATCAGACTGATGTGAAACACCGCTATGTATTAGCCTATCCGAGCGCGGGCAGCCGCTCTGGCGTGTTGCAAGACTTTAGAACAGCGACCTTAATTGTCGCTGAGCAACTTGCCGGAAAACAATGGACGGATTAATTGATTCGGAGGGTTAATCCCCTCCGCCACCTCCTCCGCATCCCCCGCCACAGCTTGATCCTCCGCAGCTAGCACCACCATCTCCGCTATCACTGCTGCTATCTCCGCCACTGTCATTACAACGAGTATCGCTAGAAGACCACCAAATGGAGTCATCTCGGTCGGAGGTGCTAAGAAACGCGCTAGATTCTCCGCTTTGTGAGTTTGACCGATGACGGAAAGCGTTGGCTAGATAATTCGCATCGAACCGTTGTGAATTATCGGTAGCATAAGCAGCGGCCGGATCTAGAAAATAATGAAATCCATCGGCAATTTTTAATTTTGCATCGATCGCAAACAACAACGGCAAACGGCTAGGTTTGCTCGGTAAGATGGCTTCATCGACACAGCAAAAGTACCAGGCTCTTTCTAGTCCTTCATCTAGTGTTTTTTTGTTACTAAGCGCTTTGGCGGGTGTGTGATGCATCATCCCCCCAAAAGCGGCGTTGCACCATTTTTCATAGATGGCCGTGTGAAGAATCAGCTCATGCCAAGCGACATCGACCACTTGTGATGGCATCGAAACAAACTTGCCATTGCTTTGCGAATAGGCGAGAAAAAATTGGCGTAAAGCTTTAATGACTAAGGCGGTATCCGCCTCGGTTAAGGTAGGGTAGGTCGCAGCGACTGCGCGTTTGATCGATAGAGGTAAATGCGCTTCGCGAATAAATTTTCTTCGTAGGCTTTTTTCCCATGCGCGAAGTGCCGGAAACAGTATCGCGGCACACACACAGCCAAGAAATATAGTAAGGCCGCCAATATAAAAACTGACAAGTGGGAAGCCCAACAGGGCAAGCCATTTACCTTTTGAAACGAGCGAAATATGTGTGGGTAATTTCATGTCACTTCATTATTTGAATCGTTAAAACGAAGATAACATAAAAAAAGGAGATATGTTTTCTGCATATCTCCATGTTTGGGTTAAAAGTGAATAAGCGTTAGGCCGCGAAGCGTTGAACCGCCATGGATAAATCATGCGCAGCGCCATGCAAATGCTCTGCCGCTTGTGAAGATTCTTTGGCTGTTTGGTCGTTTTCTTCCGCTAGTTGGGTGATTTTCTCGATGTGTTGTGAAATATCCGAAACGGCACGCTCTTGTTCTAGCACCGCGCGGGTGATCGAATCGACCATCTCGACCACTTGCCTAGAGCTACGATTGATCTTCTGAATCGCATCTCCCGCTTCATTTGCTAATGTGGCGCCAGACATGGCTGTTTCGTTAACCGATTCCATAGAATGCACGAGTGAAGACATATCTACACGGATCGTATCTACCGTCAGGCTAATCTCTTTAGTGGCTTGACCGGTTCGCTCTGCCAAGTTTCGTACTTCATCTGCCACCACAGAGAAACCACGGCCAGACTCTCCTGCACGCGCTGCTTCAATCGCTGCATTTAGCGCTAGTAAATTGGTTTGGTCTGCGATTTCTTTAATCGTGGAAACGATGGCTTCAATTTGTTTAGAGCGTGCTTCAATCGAGCGAACCGAGGTCACCGTATCGCTAACTACATTCGCAATGTTTTGCATGCTGGCAACGGATTGCTCAACCACAACGGCGCCAGCCTCACAAATTTGGCCTGAACTCACTGCTTGCTCATGTGCAGAGTTGGCATTTTGGGCCACATTCCCCACGCTAGCAGACATTTGTTCGATATTGCTCGCCACCGCGGCAGAGATTGCGCTTTGAGCATCGGTAAAGTTTTTTACATGTGCAGCACTTTGTGCCACTTGTTCGGCGGTAGAGGCAACGGTCACCGCGCCCGATTGAATGCCTCCCACCGCTTCATGCAGTTTGGATTGCATGCCTTTGAGTGAATTCAGTAGGCTACTATTTTCTGTGTTGCTAAGCTTAACCGGAACACGCAAGTTACCGGCGGCGATGTGCCGAACAATTTCACGAGCATAGCGTGGGTCGCCGCCTAATAGCGTTCTAATCATTTTCACCAAGAAAACACCAAAGCCAACAATCATCAAACCAATGAGGGTTGTCGCAATAATCAAGGTTATAGTGGACTTCGAAATAGTGGTTCTAGCTAATTCTTCGTTGGTAGCAATTTGCGTCGTTGCAATCGATACCGTTTTATCCACGGCGGCGCGGTGCTGCAAATACGCGGCTTTCATCTTTTCTAATGCTGCATTGGTTTTGTCTGTGTCACCTGCTTTTACCGCCGGAATAAACTCGTCATCTCGAATTTTCATGAAGGTTAGCGCGGGTTGGTAAGACTCGGTCAGCATCGCTTCACGGAGCGCGCCAGCTGGCATTTTATCTACCCAATATTGATGCCGCGTTTGATAGTCGCTAGTGAGCGTTTGCATTTTCTTTTCAAAGGCGGGTAGCTCGGCAGGTTTTGCTCTTGCCATTTCTAAAGCGGTTAACCAGGATTCAATCAGGTATTCTGGCGGCGGCAAAATATCTGCAATCAGATCTTTATCATCGACTACCTTGCTATAGATTGGGCCATTTACTTTTACTTCGTTCAGGATCGCCTGAGAAAGCGTGCCGATCAGCGCAATACCAATGACAACTGCTGCAATTAAAAGAGTAATTTGTTGTGAGACACTCGACTCTTTGATCCGGCGAATCGGATTAAAGAAAGAGAAGATATTTCGACGGCGCAACTTCCCATTTTTGATCGTGTAGGTGGTCTCTCCCGCTTGAAGTGAGCGGTAAATAGGCTCTACTTTAGCAATTTCTTCTGCGGTTGCCGCCGTTCTAGCTGACGTAAAGCCTGTAATGACACCATGATCCTCAATTGGCGAGACAAAGGCATGTACCCAATAATGATCGCCGTTTTTACAACGGTTTTTCATTAACCCATCCCATGGCGTGCCATTTTTTAGTGATTGCCATAAATCTGCAAAGCACGCTTCTGGCATGTCTGGATGACGAATCAGATTGTGGTTTTGCCCAATCAGCTCGCTATCGATGTAGCCACTCGCTTTGCAGAAATCATCATTTGCATACGTGATGATTCCGGCTGTGTTGGTTTGCGTGATATAGGCAACACCCGGTGTTAATTGAACCGATTTACCTGTGATGGGTTGGTTATTTCGCATGCGAGCTCTCTAATAGGGGGATCTAACAGATATCGATCTATATGAGCGCTGCATTCTATTGATGAATATTGACAAGAAAATGAAGCAAAAATGATAGATTTAATATCGTATACAATCCTAGAGAGTGCCCCCAAAATGCGTCAACCGTACAAGGTTGATTCTTATCAAATGTAAGTGGGTTCTTAACGAGTTTTAACGCAATTGATTGCTGAATACGCTGATTTGTAAGGAGAGCTCGTTGACGAACCATCGGGCTGCCGCTGTGCGCTATTAGCCGACAGCCTAATCGGGGTTAAGGTGCGGGTTGGCGCGCAAACGGGCCACTATCCAATCAATAAAGCTTCTCACCTTTGCGGACTCCTGGCGCGGCTCTCTGTGAACGATATGCACCGGTAACGGGGGAGCTTTCTGCTGCCGGTAAAAGGATCGCTAACTGGCCATCCATTCTGAAGGAAACTGAATATTGAAATTGTTAATTCAGTTACAACGACCTCAATCAGAAAGGACACACGACATTAGCATGTGCCATCTTATAATTCTGCTAACCATTGGCCCAGAGGACGTAGGGGGATCTATAGCTGATGTGGTGGGATTTTCATCTCGATTCTACCGTCTCTATGCAATTCAAGAGTAATATTCAATTCAGCATTATTATCTAGAACCGCTTTTGCTTGGTAATTCCCCGTGGATACTTCTTTACCCAATATGACAGACTTGCAGCTTCTGCCTGTATGCGTTTGTTCTGATAGTCCTTGTGTAACCATGTTACATGCCGTTCTCTCTAGATAATGTTTTTTAGCCTGCAAATAGGCAAGGCCAGAAGCTAGCAGTAAAGATAGGCACCATATCCAGAAGTGCTTTCTACCTTGGTTAGATGCTCTTGCTCGTTTCCACAAATAAACAGGTGGCAGTAGATATACCCATACAAATGACGGTGGAGTATAGCCAGCAGCTCTTATCTGTTTAGCGTCAAGAATGCACAAAATAATCCAAATAATCCAATATTCAAAAGTTAAATGAATTTGAAAAAAATATTCAATAGTCATGCCTGATAGTGGTACGAGTACCATTAACCAAGCATAAATGTTGAATAGTTTTACGGTTTGTAATCCATCGTCATTGCCAGAATTCTTGACACCATTGGTAGATGACGCACATGACGGGCACGAGGAAGCATTACTACTGAAATGATCTAGTTTTTTTCCACACGTTGGGCAAAACGAAAACTGCATTACCTACTCCGTCTACAATTGATTAGTATATTTTCATAATCAATTATCATATACGAATTTTGTAAAAGAGAAAGCCCAAAACTAGGGCAATAATAAAACAAAAGGATTTGCATGGCAGATACAGAAACTTTTCCCACCACTTTTGGTATTCGCCAGACCATTTGGTCACATAGACCAAAAGAGGTGCCCTCGGTTACTTCTTTTGCGCTCAGATTGCACGAAACTTCGGTTGTGTCATCTGTCTACTCATCGTTTGTGATAGACGCTATCTGTAATGACAATAATCGCGTTTGTTCTTCCCAATACGCACCTTCTGTGAACCATGGAAATGCAGCGGGAAAGGCCGGGTCTTCCCAGCGATTACATAGCCATGCGCTGTGATGTAGCATGCGCAGCGTTCGGAGTGGCTCGATCAATTTGACTTCTCGCCAATCGAACTCGCAAAAGTCTTCGTAGCCGATTAATAAATCAGTTAATTGATTGCGCTGTTCATCAATATCGCCGGACACGAGCATCCATAAGTCCTGAATGGCGGGTCCCATTCGGCTATCGTCAAAGTCGACAAAGTGTGGTCCATTATCTGT